>JAEVZE010000383.1 GCA_023392395.1 Bacillota bacterium | reverse complement strand
ATCCTGGGCCTGCGCGGGCAGACCGTCCTGAACGCCAAATCCCGGCTGCCCTTCAGCGACCGCCCGGAGTACTACGAAAAGCTGGGCCGCTTCCTGAGCGACCACCTGGACAAGGCGGACATCCGGCCGGAGGAGCTGGTGGGCGTGGGCATCTCGCTACCCGCGATCATCGCGGGCGACGGCCAGTCCACCACCAACGCGGACCCCTTGGGCAAGCGCATTGTCCAATTGGACAGCTTCAAACAATGCATCCCGTGGCCCTGCCGTCTGCTCAACGACGCCAACGCTGGCGGCTACGCCGAGTTCTGGGCGGGAAACCCCATCGGACGCGAGCAGGGGCTCAGAAACCTGGTGTACCTTTCGGTCAGCAACACCGTGGGCGGTTCGGTCCTGATCGACGGGCGCATGTTCGAGGGCGACGAGCAGCATTCCGCCGAATTCGGCCACATGACGTTGGTGCCGGGCGGCAAGTTCTGTTATTGCGGGCAGAAGGGCTGTTCCTACTGCTACGTCAATACGCGCATCCTGTCGGACGCGGGCGGCACCCTGGAAGGCTTCTTCCGGCAGCTCAAAAAGGGCGAGCCCAATGCCCGGGCGGTGTGGGACAAGTACCTGGGCAACCTTGCGTTGCTCATCAACAACATCCGCTGCGCTTACGACTGCGAAGTGGTGGTGGGCGGCTATCTGGGCCGCTTCCTGCCGCCGTATCTGGAGGAACTGCGTGCCCGCACGTCGATGCGCAACATCTTCGAGCGGTCGGGCCAGTACGTCCGCGCCTGCGCGCAGAAGGGCGCGGGCGCCGCGATGGGCGCGGCGCTCACGTGCCTGCACAGCTTCATCGAGGAAATCTGAGGAGAGCGACCATGCGGCCGGTTTTGGCTACGAAAGATCATCTGGAGGTTGTGCGCCGCATCGTGCGCGATACCATCCATGCGGTGTACCCCGCGTATTATCCCCAGGGTGCGGTCGAGTTCTTTCTGGACTACCACTCCGCGCAGGCCATTGAAGGGGCGATCGGGCGCGGCGAAGTGTACCTGTTCGAGGAGGGCGGCGCGTTTGTCGCCACCGGCAGCGTGGAAGGGAACTACCTCACGCGTTTGTTCGTGTTGCCGGAACATCAGGGGAAGGGATACGGCAGCTGCATCATGGACTTTCTGGAAAATCTGGCGTTTCAAGTGAGCGATTCGGCGCGGCTGGACGCCTCGCTGCCCGCGGTGGAGATGTATGGAAAGCGCGGGTATACCATCGTCGCCTACCATCGGGAGCGCACCTTCCGGGATCACTACCTGTGCTATCTCGACATGAAAAAATCCAGGCCCGGATAAGCATCCCGGGATACCGGTTTTGGTTCGCCCTTCGCTGCGTTCAAATGAACGCGGCCTTTCTTTTCAAACGGGCGCGCGTGTGGTACAATGTCCCTGCCGGGATATCCGGCCAAAGCGAGGGGTGTAGTATGAAGATGCCGGTTGTGTTCGTCGGCCACGGTTCGCCGATGAACGCCATTGAAGACAACGAATTTTCCCGCGCGTGGCGCGCGCTGGGCGAGGCGCTGCCCCAGCCCCGCGCGATTCTCGCGGTGTCGGCCCACTGGTACGTGGCGGGCACACGGGTGGGCGGCGCTCAGCAGCCGCGCCAGATCTACGACATGTACGGCTTTCCGCAGCCGCTGTATCAACTGAAATACCCCGCGCCCGGCGCGCCGGAGCTGGCGGCGGAAGTGCTGAAGCGGTTACCGGAAGCCGTGCAGGACGATCGCTGGGGCATTGATCATGGAACCTGGTCCGTCCTATGCCACATGTTCCCGGGCGCGGACGTGCCAGTGACGCAGCTGAGCGTCGATTACAACGCGCCGGCCAGCGCCCACTACCGGATGGGTCAGGCGCTGAAAGCCCTCCGGGAGGAGGGAGTTCTGATCCTGGCCAGCGGCAATGTGGTGCACGACCTCCGCCGGGTCGATTGGGACATGGAGGGCGGCTACCCCTGGGCCGACGAATTCGATGAGTACGTCTGCAGCGCCATCCTGGAAGACAGGCCGGAGGACGTGGTGCGGTACGAACGCGCAGGCTCAAGCGCCCAGGAGGCGTTCCCGACACCCGACCACTTCTACCCGCTGCTGTACGCGCTGGGCGCAAGAGATCCGGGTGAGACAGCTCAGGTCTTCTGCAAAAAGCGGGTGCTGGGCTCGATGTCCATGACCGGGTACCGGTTCGGATGAGGATGGAAAGAGGAAAGACATTGAAGCTGGTGATGGTGCACGGGAGCAATCGCCACGGAAGCACGTGGCACTTTGTGGATCTCTTCCGCGAAGCGCTTGCAAAGCGGATTGAGGTGGAAACCCGGGAGTTCTTTCTGCCCAAGGACATGCCCGACCTGTGCCTGGGCTGCTTTTCCTGCTTTGTAAAGGGGGAGAGCGCCTGCCCTCATGCCCAGAAAGTTGCGCGGATTGCCGAGGCGACCGCCGAAGCCGACGTGATCGTCCTGACTTCGCCGGTCTACGCGCTGGACGTCAGCGGCGGCATGAAGGCGTTCCTGGACCACTTATGCTACCGCTGGATCGTGCACCGGCCCGACCCCAGGATGTTTCAGAAAGTCGGCGTGACATGTACGACCACCGCCGGCGCGGGCCTTGGAAACGCCACAAAGACCATGCGCAACAGCCTGCGCTTCTGGGGCGTCCGGCACGCGTTTTCGCTGAAAAAGTCCGTCGCCGCCATCGATTGGAGCGAGGTCTCCGAAAAAACCAGAGAGCGCATGCGCCGGGAGGCGGATAGGACGGCAGATCATGTGCTGCGCGCCGGGCGAAGGGCGTTCGGTTCCCCACTCAGGCGGATCGCGTTTTTCGCCATCGGAACGGCGATGCGAAAGGGAAAGTGGAACGAGCTCGACCGGGAATACTGGAAGGAAAAGGGCTGGCTGAACGGCGCCAATCCGTTCAGGAGTGCGCGGGCCTGATTTCGCAAAATGAGTCCGCTCCAGGCGGACTTCAAACTGTTGACAAACCTCGTCGAGGCTCTCATCGTTCCCGGCGACATGCGCGCCGGGAACGTGTTTACGCCATCAGTGTGAACACTGATGGCGTAATACTATTTTCAAACATAAATTACTCGTTGCGACGGTTCTTTTCGCGGGAAGGTTGTTTTCCCTACGGGAAACCAAGTCGCTTCGCGACCGTGAGATTCAAACGCGTTTAAATCTCACGCCGCTGTGTCGCACTTCGCTCAACGTAACGCTGCATTTCACGCCGAAGGCGTATCCCGAAGGGTCGCCTCGCTCCGGCTCCTTGCCCCGCTATCTGCAATCCCTCGCCGCTTTGGAGTAATTAATGTTTTGCAATAGTATAAATAATTCCTTCCGTCAGTGAGCCGCCCGGAAATTCCGAGAATTTCAGGCTCGCGCAGCCTTCCCCTTTTGCGTTGAATAACTCTCGGGGTTTTTCAGACCATCAACAAAGTCCCGAAGAGATTGAATCATTTCCGGCGACCTGTGCGCCGGAAATGTGCTTGTTCTCCCAGTGCGCACATTGGGAGAACAACAATACCACAAGTCAGTGCGCCGCCCGGAAATCCCGCAGGATTTCAGGCGCACGCAGTCCTTCTCTTCCGCATCGAAAAAAACCGAAGGGTTTTTCGATGCTCAGAAAAACCCTCGGGGTTTTTAACGCTCTGTAGTTCATCCCCGCGCGCCCAGGATGGACAAAAGCCGCGCGTCCTGAAATGGATACGTGCGCAACGGGCGGTAATCGCTGTCGATCGTGTGGGCCGCGACCTGGATGCTGCCCACGTCCGGTGGATCGGCCGCCTGCACGACGAGCAAGGAATGGGTGAACCGGTTTTCGACAAACGCCAATTGGATCACGTCACCGGGCCGCGCCTCGATCAGCGGGGCGCGCATCGCATACGGACCCAGACCGCGGTTTTCGATCAGAAAGCGGTGGAGGAAGAAGACGCTGGTCCAGGAAGGACTGCGCTTCTGCATGGAGTAATAGTACCAGCCGGTATGCGGCGTTGGATTCATCTGGTTGCACCCGGCGTACAGGCACTGGGAGATGAAGTTCGTACAGTCTCCGCCGATCTCGTCGAACGAACCGAAGCGCGGATTGCGCAAAAACGCCCATTTGTGGGCGTAGGCGACGGCTTTTTCGCGGTCATACGGCAAGCGGATCACATCCTCCGCTGCCTAATGTATGATTTCGCCCCGCCTGGGGTGAAAAGAAGCGCGTAAAATCCGCAGAGCGGGTTTTACGCGCGAGAGGGAAAAGGCCGCGTCAAGAGAAATAGTCGACCGCTCCGCGGAACATGGTGCTTGCTTTATCGCCCGGCACGTTGCGGTAGAGCCATTCGCCGCTGCGCTCGAAGTGGGCCATGCGGCCGAATACCCGGCCGTCCGGAGAGGTGATGCCCTCCACCGCGGCCATCGAGCCGTTAGGGTTGACCGTGATGTCCATCGAAGGCGCGCCCGCCTCGTCGCAATACTGGGTCGCGATCTGGCCGTTCTCAGAAAGCTTTTTCAGCAGTTCCGGCTGGATGATGAACCGGCCCTCGCCGTGGGAGATAGGGGCCATCAGGATCGCGCCGACCGGCTCGTGCATTATCCAGGGTGACTTGTTGGACGCCACCCGCACCCGGCAGAGCCTAGACTGGTGCCGCCCGATTTTGTTGAAGGTCAGCGTCGGGTCGAGGCGGCTCATGTCCCGGATCTCGCCGAAGGGAACAAGACCCAGCTTGATCAGCGCCTGGAAGCCGTTGCACACGCCGCCCACCAGCCCATCCTGCGCGTTTAAGAGCTCCATCAGCCGCTCCCGGATGCGGGGATTGCGGAAGAACGCGGTGATGAACTTGCCGGAGCCATCCGGCTCGTCGCCGCCGGAGAAGCCGCCGGGGATGAATACGATCTGGCTTTGGTCGATCCCGGCGGCAAAGTCCAAGGCGGACTGGGCCACAGCCTCCGCCGACAGGTTGTTTACCACGAACACCTGCGCCGCGGCCCCCGCGGCCTCAAACGCGCGGGCGGAGTCGTACTCGCAGTTGGTGCCGGGGAATACCGGGATCAGCACCCGGGGTTTTGCGACCTTGACGCGGGGCCAGGGGCGCCCCGAGGCCTCGTAGGAGAACGCCGGGACGGTTCCGCCGCCTGCGCGCCCGGAGGGGAACACTTTTTCCAGCTTCTCGTCGTACCGCGCTTCCAGCGCCTCCAGCGGGATGCCGTTCAGCGCGTATTCAAGCGTGGTCTCGCCCAGAATCTCGCCAATCAGCGGCGCGCCATCGTGAAGTTCCACCACAAACGCGCCGGAGGGCGCGCCGAACGCGCGGTTTCGATCAAACCACGGCGAGAACTGGAAGCCGAGACGGTTTCCCAGGCACATCTTGAACACCGCCGCGGCGATGCCGCCAAAGCCGGGGACCATCGCGGAGACGATCTCGCCCGTCTGAATCATGCCATGCACTTGGTCGAGGACGGCCCTGAGCGATTCCGGGCGGGGCAAGCCGTTTTCGCCGCAATCCGGCGTGATCAGCGCGACTCGCGCGCCGGCGCGTTTGAACTCGGGGGAAATGATGCTGCTTGCGCTGGCCGCACCCACCGCGAACGAGACCAGCGTCGGCGGCACGTCCAGGTGTTCGAAGGAGCCGCTCATTGAATCCTTGCCGCCCACCGCCGCGACGCCCAGGTCCAACTGCGCGTCGAGCGCACCGAGCAGCGCCCCCAGCGGCTTGCCCCAGCGGCGCGCGTCTCCCGTCATCCGTTCGAAGTACTCCTGGAAGGTCAAATGGGCGCTGCGCCACGGCGCGCCGGAGGCGGTCAGCCTGGCGAGAGACTCCACCACCGCGCGGTACGCGCCGTGATAGGGGCTTTTCTGCATTTCATAGGGGTTGCCGCCGAAGGCCATCACGGAGCAGGTGTCCGTCTTTCCGTGCAAGACAGGGATGAGCGCCGCCATCGCCTGCGCCGGGGTGCGCTGCCGCGCGCCGCCAAAGGGCATCAGCACCGTGCCCGCGCCGATGGTGGCGTCGAACCGCTCGGCGAGGCCCCGCTTCGAGCAGACGTTGAGGCTGGCGATGGTTTCGCTCAGCCGCGCCTCAAAATCCTCACCGGGCTGCGCTTTCTCAGGCTCCGGCGCGGATACCCGCGCGGAAGCCGACCGGGACGCGCCGTTGGAGTTCAAAAATTCCCGGTTCAGGTCCACGACGGTCTGGCTGTTCCAGCGCATGACCATCCGCTTATCGTCCGTCACGCGGGCTACGACGGTTGCCTCCAGGTTTTCCGACGCCGCGAGGCCCATGAACTCCGCCGCGTCCTCCGGCGAGAGCACCACCGCCATGCGTTCCTGGGATTCGGAGATGGCCAACTCGGTGCCGTCCAGGCCTTCATATTTCTTGGGCACGGCGTTCAGGTCGATCGTCAGGCCCTCGGCCAGTTCGCCGATGGCCACCGACACGCCACCTGCGCCGAAGTCGTTGCACCGCTTGATGAGGCGCGACGCGCGCTCATTCCGGAACAGCCGCTGCAGCTTGCGCTCCTCCGGCGCGTTGCCCTTCTGCACCTCCGCGCCGCACTTCTCCAGCGAGCTTGCGTCGTGGGCCTTGGAGGAGCCGGTGGCCCCGCCGCAGCCGTCCCGGCCGGTGCGCCCGCCCAGCAGCACGACGAGGTCGCCGGGCGCAGGCGTCTCCCGGCGCACGTGGGATGCCGGGGCCGCGCCCACCACCGCGCCGATTTCGAGGCGCTTGGCGGCGTAGCCGGGGTGGTACATCTCGTCCACCAGGCCCGTGGCCAGGCCGATCTGGTTGCCGTAGGAGGAGTACCCCGCCGCCGCGGTGGTGGTGAGCTTCTTCTGCGGGAGTTTGCCCGGCAGCGTCTCCTGGATGGGGGCGGTGGGATCGGCCGCGCCGGTCACGCGCATCGCCTGGTACACGTAGCCGCGGCCGGACAGCGGGTCCCGGATCGCCCCGCCGATGCAGGTGGCCGCGCCGCCGAAGGGCTCGATCTCAGTGGGGTGGTTATGGGTCTCGTTCTTGAACAGCAGCAGCCAGGGTTCGGCTTTGCCGTCCACGTTCACGGTGATTTTGACGGTGCAGGCGTTGATCTCCTCGGATTCGTCGAGGTCATTGAGCATGCCCTTGGCCTTGAGGACCTTCGCGCCGATGGTGGCGAGATCCATCAATGTGACCGGCTTCCCTGCGCGCCCCAGTTCCTCGCGGGCGGCGAGGTAGCGCCCGTAGGCGGCTTCCGCGTCCGGGTCGTCGAAGGAAACGTCGGTCAGATGCGTCAGAAACGTGGTGTGGCGGCAGTGGTCCGACCAGTAGGTGTCGATCACGCGCAGTTCCGTCAGCGTCGGGTCGCGCTTTTCACTCTGGAAGTAGTTCTGGCAGAATGCGAGATCGGCCGCGTCCATCGCCAACGACAGTTTCGCCCTGAGCGCCGCAAGGCCCGCGTGAGAAAGCGCGCAAAAGCCTGTCAGCGTCTCCACGCGCTCCGGCGCCTCCACCGGCATCAAAAGCGTTTCGACCGGCTCAAGCGTCGCTTCTCGGCTCTCCACCGGGTTGATCACGTATTTTTTGATCCGCTGGACGGCCTCGTCCGACAGGTTGCCCGAAAGTAGGTACACCCGCGCGGTGCGCACCAACGGCTTTTCGCGCTGCGATGAAAGCTGAATGCACTGAGCGGCGGAATCGGCCCGCTGATCGAACTGGCCGGGCAGGTATTCCACCGCGAACGCCTTCCAGTCGCCCTGCGGAAGGTCAAAGTATGCGTCGTCGATCTGGGGCTCCGCGAAGATCGCGCCCACGCTCTCGTCAAACAGCGCCTGGTCGACGCCCTCGACGTCATAACGGTTCAGAAGGCGCAGCCCGGTCAGACATTCGATCCCCAGAAAGGCGGTCAGGTCCTGCTTCAGCGCTTGCGCCTCCACGTCGAACCCCGGCCTCTTTTCCACGTAAACGCGGTATACCATGCTATACTCCTTTTCTTTCCAGCGCGCGCTGCCCGATGTCATGGCGGAAAAAGCAGCCGTCAAAGCGCACCAGCCCTGCGGCCTTTGTCGCTTCTTCCACGGCCGATTTTAGATCATCCGCCACGGTCGTGACGCCCAGCACGCGGCCGCCGTTTGTGACCAGCGCACCGTCACGCATCGCGGTGCCGCTGTGGAACACGCGCGAAAGCTTATCCGCGCCGTTCAAATCAATGGGGAGGCCTTTTTTGTACGAGCCCGGATAACCGCCGGACGCGACGACGATGACGCAGCTTGCGCCATCCCGGAAACGGACGTCGGCGCTCTCCAGGCGCTCATCTTCCACGGCGATCAGAATGTCCAGAAGGTCGCTTTCCAAAAGGGACAGGACCGCTTGCGCCTCGGGGTCGCCGAAGCGGGCGTTGTATTCGATGACCTTAGGACCCTGCGCCGTCAGCATCAGCCCGAAGTACAGGCAGCCCTTGAAGGGCCGGCCTTCACGCTTCATGGCCTGGATGGTGGGCAGGAAGATCTCCCGCATGGCGCGACCGGCAATTTCTTCGGTGTAGAACGGATTGGGCGCGATCACGCCCATGCCGCCGGTGTTGGGGCCGTTGTCGCCGTCGAAGGCGCGCTTGTGGTCCATGGAGGACAGCATGGGCCGGACGGTCTTTCCGTCCGTGAAGGCCAGCACCGTGACCTCCGGGCCTTCCAGGAACTCCTCGATCACCACGCGCTTTCCGCTCTCGCCAAAGGCGCCCTCCGCCATCATGGAATGGACGGCGGCGCGGGCCTCGTCCAGATTCTGGGCGATGACCACGCCCTTGCCCAGCGCCAGCCCGTCCGCCTTGACCACCTGCGGAAAGCGGCAGTTCTTCAGGTATTCACAGGCCGCATCCTCCCGGTCAAAGGTCTGGTAGGCGGCGGTGGGAATGCCGTACTTTTTCATCAGGTCCTTGGAGAAGCTCTTGCTGCTCTCGATGATGGCGGCACGCTTGACCGGTCCGAAGCAGGGGATGCCCGCTTCGTGCAAGGCATCCACCGCGCCCAGCGCCAGCGGGTCGTCCGGCGCGACCACCACGAAGTCTATTTGATGCTCCGCCGCGAAGCGGACGATGCCGCCGATGTCCGTGGCGGCGATGGGGTGGCACTCGGCGACCTGCGCGATCCCGGCGTTGCCCGGCAGCGCGAAAAGCTTCGTCACATTTTTATTCTCGGCGATTTTGACGGCCAGCACGTGCTCGCGCCCGCCCCCGCCTACGATCATGACGTTCATGACGCTCTCCTTTGGCTAGACTGTTTACAAACCCATCGTACTTTCGAATCGTTCCCGGCGACCTGTGCGCCGGGAACGTGTTTCCTAAACCAGTGCGTACACTGGTTTAGGAAACATTACCTTCAGTCAGTGAGCCGCCCGGACATTCCGAAGAATTTCAGGCTCGCGCAGCTTTTCTTCCTTCGCGCCCCAAAGCCGTCCGGCGGATTTTCAACGCTCCTAATGGTGGAATAGCCTGAGGCCCGTAAAGGCCATCGCGATGCCGTAGCGGTCGCAGGTTTCGATCACGTGGTCGTCCCGGATGGAGCCGCCCGGCTGCGCGATGAAGGAGACGCCGCTTCGGTGCGCGCGCTCCACGTTGTCGCCGAAGGGGAAGAAGGCGTCGCTGGCAAGAGAAACGCCGTTGAAGCCGGAAAGCCACGCCTTGCGCTCTTCAGCCGTGATCGGCTCGGGCATCTCCAGGAAGAAATCCTGCCAGTTTTCAAACACTTCGGGCAGGTTCAGAAGGTACCCGTCCACGCAGTTGTCCTTTTCCGGGCGGCCCAGACCATCCCGGAACTTTAAATTCAGCGCCTTGGGATGAAGCCGAAGGTGGTATAGATCCGCCTTGTCGCCCGCCAGGCGCGTGCAGTGGATGCGGGACTGCTGGCCCGCGCCCACGCCGATGGTTTGGCCGTTTTCGACATAGACCACCGAATTGGACTGGGTGTACTTGAGCGCGATCATGGCCACGACCAGGTCCCGCGCCGCGCTTTCGGGGATGTTTTTGGCCTGCGTCACCGCGTTCTGGAGCAGCGACGAGTCGATCTTCACGTCGTTCCGGCCCTGCTCGAAGGTGACGCCAAACACCGTGCGCACATCCGCGGCGGGGGGCTGGTAGGCGGGGTCGATCTGGATCACGTTGTACGCGCCCTTGCGTTTCTTGGACAGGATTTCAAGCGCCTCCGGCTCGTAGCCCGGCGCGATGATGCCGTCCGACACCTCTCGGGCGATCAGCTTCGCCGTGGGCACGTCGCAAATGTCCGAAAGCGAGATGAAATCACCGAAGGACGACATGCGGTCCGCGCCCCGGGCGCGGGCGTAAGCGCAGGCGAGGGGGGAGAGCGGCTCTTCCTCCGGCAGGAAGAAGCTCCTCAACAGTTCGCCCGTCAGCGGCACGCCCACCGCCGCCCCCGCGGGGCTCACGTGCTTGAAGGACGTCGCGGCGGGCAGGCCCGTGGCCTCTTTCAGATCCCGCACCAGTTGCCAGCCGTTCAGCGCGTCCAGAAAGTTGATGTAGCCGGGCCTCCCGCACAGCACCTTCACCGGCAGATCGCCTGAGGCCACGGAGATGCTTGCGGGCTTTTGGTTGGGGTTGAGACCGTATTTCAGCTCAATAGACTGCGCCATGCTCATGCCTCCAGGAGGTTGATGATGTGGTCCTCAAACGCCTGTGTCTTCGGGTCGATCGCGCGCACGAACAGCGCCACCTTGTTGTCCGGGTCCAGCGCGTCCCAGAGCGCGCGGGCGAGAGCTTTGGGTTCCAAACCGATGGCGACCGGCGTGGGCTCGCCCTCGAAGGGCTGAAGCGGGCTGACTCCGGGGCGGTAGGTGTGGATCAGGTGCATAAGGCCCGGCTGGGGCGCTTCATAGCGGAAGGTGAACCGCTCGCAGCCCGCGCCGCGCTTCAAAATGCTGAGCTGGTAGGAGAAGCCGCCGTTTTCGAATGTCACCAGGCCGCTGATGCGCGGGGTATAATTGGGCGCATCCGGCTCGTATTCCCGGGTTTTCAGCGCCGCGTCAAAGGATTCGCCTCGGGCGAGAAAATCCCGGATGGTGTCAGTCTGGTCGCCGTTGGTGACAATGACGCAGTTTCCGGCAACGCGCACCGGCGCGTACAGGATCAGCGAGGGGTCTTCCACTTTCGTCGGGTCAAACGCCTGCGCGCGTAAGGCCTCGCCCTCGGGCGTCAGCACGCGGTTTTTGCTGTTGGCGCTCCGGCCCATCAGGAAGTAGGCGATCAGCGCGCGGCCATCCGGCGCGGCGCCCAGCAGGATGCCGCGGCCCGGATAGGCCTTGAGGGCGGGCAGCTCAATCAAATTCATTCGCACTTCTCCTTTGCGATCTGGGCGCACAAGTCTTCGACCGCGCGAGGCAGCAGCACCCACTCGGCCTCCACCATGACGCGCCTCTGAAGGATTTCTGGGGTATCGCCGGGCAGCACATCCACCGCTTTCTGGGCGAGGATTTTTCCGCCGTCCGGGATCTCGTTGACCAGGTGCACCGTCGCGCCCGTCACCTTGACGCCGCGCTTCAGCGCCTCCTCGTGAGGCTTCAGGCTGTAAAAACCCTTGCCGGAGAAGGCGGGGATCAGCGACGGGTGTACGTTGACGATGCGGTTTTCGTATTCTTTGACCAGCTCGCTGCCTAAAATGGTCAGGTAACCGGCCAGCACGACCAGGTCGATCCTGTGGGATTCCAGCACTTGCAGAAGCGCCGCCTCGCCATCCGTGCGCGTGATTGTCAGCGCCTCGACACCCGCGTGCCGGGCGCGCGTGAGCGCGTAGGCGTCCAGCCGGCTGGACACTACCAGCACGATCTCGCCGCTTTGCAGGATGCCGGAGCTTTCCGCGTCGAGCAGCGCCTGCAGATTGGTGCCGCCGCCCGACACCAGTACCGCGATCCGCGCCCTCATTTGACGACCACGCCCTGGTCGCCCTTGGCGACTTCGCCCAGGACAAAAGCGGCCTCGCCCAGTTCGCGCAAGGTGGTCAGCGCGCGGTCCGCGTCCGCTTTCCCGACGGTCAGCGCCATGCCAACACC
>JAEVZE010000111.1 GCA_023392395.1 Bacillota bacterium | reverse complement strand
ATGATTCCCCCTGGACCCCTCGCAAAGGGATGGGCAAAGAATTATATACAAGAGGCTGTCTCATAGGGAAGAAAATCCCTGAGAGACAGCCTTTGTTTTGGAAAACCTTCCATCTTGCCTGCTTGCCGTCCCATAGCGCCCGACTTGAAACCTGCTTGTCGCCGCATTCTGACCCCCAAATGTCTGCGCTAGCGGACATTTTTATTCTTGTGCGGGGTCAAGGGGGATCATCCCCCTTGCGGGGCGCGGGGCAGAGCCCTGTTGTCACCTTCCAGTTTATCGTCCAAACAACATTATGGGGCTGTCCCGCCGCGCCACTTCAGACGGCCCTTGATCGTTTACTGCCCAAGCCGGTTGAGCACCGAGCACTCCGCGGGGTCGCAGTCGGATTGGAAGCCGCCGCGCGCGTCCTGATGAGCGATGAATTCGCGCACGGCTTCCTCCACGGGGTGTTCCCAGACGAAATCGGGGAAGTCCTGAAGGAACGCGTCGGGGGAGAACCAAATGTCGTGGCTGGTGAGGTCGTAGAGCAGGTTTTCCTCGAAGATGCGGTAATCGGCCAGTTCGTAGATGGTCTCGGTCGGGGCGTGGACGATGCGGGGTTCCGCGCCCAGCGCGCTGGCGAAGAGGCCGATGTACTCGTCGTAGGTGATGGGCCTCGGCGCGCAGCCGGTATAGGCTTTGCCGAAGCTGGCGGGATTTAAGACCGTGCGCGCCACCATGCGGCCGGTGTCACGGGCGTTTGAGACGTGGATGAGCGTCTTGCCCTCGTCCGGGCTCAGGACGCTCAGGCCGTTTCGGAGTCTGGGCACCAGTGTCAATCCGCCCGAGCGGGACAGCGCGGTGAGCGCAAACCTGCGCCCCATCGAATAGGAGGGCCGGAAGATGGTCACCTTGGGCGCAATCGGGCTTTGGGCCAGCAGCATTTCGCAGGCGCGCTTGTCGGCCGCGTAGCGGCAGTTGGGTGCGCGCTTGGGATCGGTTTCCCGCATCGGAAGGCGGGACAGCGGGTAGCCGTATACGTCCACGGTGCTGATGAACACGTACTGTATGAGCGCTTCCGGGAGGAGCGGAAGAAGCAGGTTCAGTTCGTCCGGCTTGAAGCAGCAGAAGTCCAGGATTGCCTCCGGCCGGGCTGCCTCGATCGCCCTGCCCAGCGCCTTCACATCCATCCGGTCGCCGAGGAGCACCCGACAGCGGGCAGCGACGCCGTCGTCGTCCCGTTTCAGCGAGCGCGTAAAAATCGAAACTTGAATCTCGTTTTGTAACAGGTCCTCCGCGCACGAGGAGGAAATGGTCCCCGGGCCGCCAATCAACAGCACGCCGCCCATGCCGCGCACACCCCTCTCAGAAATGCTGGTTTTAACCTGATTTAAAGTATAACACCGTTTCAGTACATATTTCAATAGAAATTTTCTAGTGGCTCTGTTGAAAGAATTTAAGAAATTAAGCTAATCTGAAAATCCTAAGGCGCAAGGAGCTTTTTGAGCGTTGATTCGCAAAAATTCCCACATCACTATTGCATTACAGTAGAAACCATGATAAAATGTAATCCGAAGCCGAACACGGTACGTGTTGGTCAATAAAAGGAGGATTACCATGAGGAGAACGATCGCGCTTGTCCTGTCGGTTCTTTTGATGCTCGGCTCTTTCGGAGTCGTCGCAACCGCCGAAGCCAAGGACTATTCGGACGTCACCATCCGCCTTGCCAACCACGACATCGAAAGCTCCACCAGCATCGAGGTTCCGATCGAAATCAAGCATTTCCAGGCCGTCGCCGACCGCATGGGTTTCAAGCTGGTCATTGAAGGCGTCGCGGGCGACGAACTTCGAAACAAGATCAAGGTGGACGCGGCGGCCAACAACCTGCCGGACGTGTTCAAGTTCTGGAACGGCGGCGTCATGGCGGACTACGTGGAAGCCGGCATGATCCAGCCCATCGACGACTACATCGCGCTGAGCAAGGTCGTCAAGGAAGAGAACTACCCGGAGAGCGCGTGGCTCAACACCAAGTTTGACGGCGTGCGCTATGGCATCCCCTATCAGCAGGGCATCGGCTGCTTCCTGGCGAACAAGGAACTGTTCGACAAGTGCGGCGTGGCCATCCCGGAGAACGGCTGGACGCTGGACGAGTTCCTGGCGGCCTGCAAGGTGTTCCGCGACAACGGCATCACCCCCACCAACGTGGGTTCCAAGGGCGGCAACCCCTCCCACTTCTTCTACGGCGACTTCGTGTGTCAGTACGCCGACGGCAACGAGCTGACGGCAACGATCGCGCAGCACCTGACCTTTGACAACCCGACCTTCCGCAAGGCCGCGGAAGCCATGGTCGTCATGCGCGACGCCAAGGTGTTCCCGGACGACACCGTCGCCGGCGGCGACTGGACGCCCAGCGCGGTGCTCTACGAAGAGGGCAAGACGGCCATGTGCTACACCTTCGGCTGGACGTTCGCCAACTTCACCCAGGCGACCGTGGACAAGACCGTGTGCATCTCCCTGCCCAAGCTGCCCGACAGCGACCGCGATCCGCTGCACTTCATCCAGGGCACCGTCAACGACAACTACATGATCTCGAAGACCGCCTGGGCGGACGAGAAGAAGCGGGACTGCATCGTGGCGCTGCTTGACGAGTTCTTCGGCGCGACGGAACTGGAAGTGGCGCAGGCCTACGGCCGCGTGCCGGTGGACAAGTCCATCCTGGCGCAGGTCGACTACTCCAAGGATCCCACGATGATGGGCAAGGTCATGGCCTACCGCCAGAAGGTTGGCGTGGAAGGCTCTCCGATGATCTGGATGAGCTGCCCGGACACCAAGACCCAGTTCGACTACCAGGCCTTCCTGGATGAGCTCTGGTCCGGCGCGATCGACGCGGACACCTTTATGAAAAAGACGCAGGCCTCCTTCGACGAGTACAAGGATAACCTGTAATACAAGCCTGTGAAATCCGCGCAGCGGCTTTCACAGGCGGGGGAAACGGGCCGGTTTCCTTAAAACGCTGCGGCGTTTTACGGGCGGAAACCGGATCGGGAGCGCTTTTCCCTTCGCTTGCGCTCGGGGGAAAAGCCAAATCCGCCGTACAAGCCGCCGGATTTGATGAAACGTAGAGAGGGCTTCGGCCCTCTCTACGCTCACCCGGAGTGCTCGTTCGTAGGGGCGCGATTCACCCGCGTCCCTGAATTCTATAGAAGGGGATGGGCCAATGCACGTACTGCAAAAAAACAAGTGGGTGAAGCTCCTGTTCGCCGGGCCGGCGTTTCTTCTGTTTTCGTACTTCATCATCATCGCGACGGGCCAGACGGTCTACTATTCATTCACCAAGTGGAAGGGGCTGGGTGAGCCGGTCTTTCGCGGCTGGGACAACTACATCAAGCTGTTCCAGACCGAGGATTTCTACATCGTCATGCGCAACAACCTCGTGGGGCTGGTGCTGGCGCTGATCATTCAGCTGGGCCTGGGCCTCATTTTTGCGTACCTGATCTACCGCACGGTGAAGGGTATGCGCGTTTTCCGCTCGCTGTCGTTTGTGCCGGTGGTCATGTCGGGCGCGGCGGTGGCGCTGATGTTCAGCCTGATTTTTGACGGCAACCTGGGCCCTCTCAACCAGGTGCTGAAATCCATAGGCCTCACAAGCTGGACGAGAAATTGGCTCAGCGACCCGGAGGTCATCTTCTACGCGATCCTCTTCCCAATGATCTACCAGTACATCGGCCAGTACATCATCATCATGCTGGCGGGCATGCAGTCGATCCCGGAGGAGATCATCGAGAGCGCGCAGATCGACGGCGCAAACTCTTTCAAGGTGTTCACCAAGATCATCGTGCCCTCGCAGACGGACATCATCCTGCTGTGCGCGATCATGATCACCAGCGGCTCGTTCAAGGCCTTCGAGCACTCCTACATCATGACCGGCGGCTACAGCCTGCGCGGCGCGTTTATGGGCGTATACATGTACATCACCACCTTCCAGGCCAACAACTTCGGGCGTGGCTCGGCGCTGGCGATCCTCATTCTGCTGTGCTCGCTCTTGTTTACCAAGGTGCTGCAGCGGATCGCCAGACGCTATGAGTACTGAGGAGGGGCGGTATGGTACAAGCAGTGAAAGCCCAAAAGCGCACCCGGAAACCCATCCTGCAGCGGACGGGGGTGTTCCTCCGCTACGTCCTTTTGGTCATTTGGTGCGCGACCACCATCTTCCCTCTGGTGTGGACGATCAACTCTTCCTTCAAAAACAACGCGCAGATCTTCGGCCAGCCGCTGGCACTGCCCAATCCCCCCATCTGGGGCAACTTCCAGAAGGCGTGGGATGGAACCGCCATTCAGGTGACCGGCATCAACAGCCTCCTGTACGCGGTGGTCACCGTGCTGCTCGTGATCCTGATCGCCACCCCCGCGGCGTTCTACTGCGCCAAGATGACCAAGGGGAAGCTTTTGCACAGCTACTTCCTGATCGGCATCATGATCCCGGTGCACGCGATCCTGATCCCCTGCTTCGTCACCCTGCGCGATCTTGGCCTCCACAACACCCGGCTGGGCATCATCGTTTTGTATGTGGCCACCAGCCTGTCCTTCAGCATCTTCGTGCTGACCGGCTTTATGAAGAGCGCCATCCCCAACGAGATGATCGAGGCGTCGGTCATCGACGGCTGCGGCCCGATCCGCGCGTTTCTGAACGTGATGCCGCTGTGCAAGGCGGGCTTCGCCACCGCCATGACGTTTGTGTTCCTGGGCGTGTGGAATGAGATGCTGTTTGCGATGATCGTGCTGCCCGGACCGGCGCTCAGGACATTGAACGTGGCCTGTTACAACCTGCGCGGCCAGTTTGTGAGCGACCAGGGGTTACTATCGGCGGGCCTGGTGCTGCTCGTCATGCCGGTCATCATCGTGTACACGCTGTTCCAGGAACAGGTCGTCAAAGGGCTGACCGCGGGCGCGGTGAAAGGATAACAGATGGACAGAGTCAAGATCGACCCGAGCCGCCGATGCTTCACACGCGGCGGCGAGGATTTCTTCTATTTGGCCGACACCTTGTGGATGGCCTTTTCCAAGCTGGCGCTCCCGGAGTGGGAGGAAATCCTTCAGATGCGCAGGATGCAGCGGTATAACGTGCTGCAGATCAGCGCGCTGCCCATCTCCCACGACAACAGCAGCGCCTTGGACGCGCTTTCCGCCTTCGGCCCCGGCGGGTTTTCCGATCTGAACCCCGCCTACTTTGACCGCGCCTGCGAAATGTTGGGGATGGCAGTCCGGTACGGCTTCACGCCCTGCATTCACCTTCTGTGGGTCAACTACGTGCCGGACACCTGGGCGGGCACCCTGCCCAGCGGCACGCCGATGGAGCTTTCCGACGCCCTTACGACGGTGGAATATATGGCGCGCCGCTTTACGCCCTACGCGCCCATCTATTCGATCTCCGGCGACACCCGGTTTGAGACGGACCGGGTCGCGGACTACTACGACAAGGCCATCGATGTGGTGCGTAAGGTCGACCCCGAAGCGCTTCTGACGCTGCACCTGGCCCCCCACGCGGACGTGCCGGATGCGCTGTGCGGGAAGATCGACTTCTACTCCTTCCAGGGAGGCCATACTGCGGGGGCGGAGCTGGAAAACCACTACCGCTTCGGCCTGCACTACTTTGGGAAACCCGGCGCGAAGCCCGTGGTCAACTCGGAGCCGCCCTACGACGGACACGGCCACGGCCATTCGGACGGGCGGCACGGCGCGGCAAGCCTTCGCACCGCCGCGTGGCAGAGCCTGCTCTCCGGCGCGTCGGCGGGCGTCACCTACGGCGCTCACGGCCTTTGGAGCATGCACAGAAGGGGCCAGGCGTTTTCGAGCATCCCGTTTTCCAATTCGCCGTTTGACTGGCGCACCGCGCTGCGGCTTGAAGGCGCGTGGGAGATGGCGAATGCGCGCGCGCTGTTCGAGCAGCACGGCCTATTCGGCCTTGCGCCCTTCGACGGCCTGGACGAAAAGTATGAATCCATCCGCATGGCGGCGTCCGGGGACCAAGACACGATCGCGGTCTACGCGCCGTTTGCCTGCGACGTGCACCTGAAACTATCCCTTGACGATTGCGACATCTGGCTGTACGATCTGACCAGCATGCGCCGGCTGAACCCGGAACCGGTGACCGAAAACGGCCGGACCACGCTGATCATGCCGGAGGTCAATGCCGATCTATTGTACATCGCGAAAAAGCGGGGAGGATGCGCCTAATGAGCACCGTGAAACTGTACGAAATCTTTGAGTGGACGCTGCGCGCGGACGTGAAAAGCCTGGATAACCCTTTTGCGCAGGTTTCTTTGAAGGCCACCGTCTTTGGCCCCAACGGCGAGAAGCGGCTGGACGGCTTCTATGACGGCGGGGACACGTTCAAAATCCGGTACATGCCGAGGGCCGAGGGCGAATACACGCTCACGACCCGCTCGAACCTCCCGGCGCTGGACGGGCAAACGATCGCCTTCACCGCCCTGCCCGCCGCGCCCGGAAACCACGGCCCGGTGGGCGTGGACAATATGCACTTCCGCCATGCGGACGGCGGACGCTGCTTCATCATGGGCACCACCGCCTATGTGTGGCACCACCGGCCCGCCGAAGTGCGCGAAAAGACGCTGGATTCTTTTACGAAGTACGGCTTCAACAAGATCCGCATGCTGTTCTTCCCCAAGCACTACACCGGCGGCTACGGTGCCATCGACGTCAGCTACGAGCCGCCCTGCTACCCCTTCGAGGGGGAGCCCCGCGCGTTTGACTTCTCCCGCCCCAACCCGGCCTACTTCCGGGAGTATGAGGACCGCCTAAAGGAGCTGGACGAGCGCGGCATCATCGCGGACACCATCCTGTTCCACCCCTACGACTTCGGCCACTGGGACATCGACGCCGGCATGGACGAGGACCAGGCGCTCTTCTATTTAAAGTACCTGATCGCCCGCATCGCCAGCTTCAAAAACGTGTGGTGGAGCCTTGCCAACGAGTACGACATCGTGATGCTGCCCGACAAGAAGGGCATCAAGGTGGGCTACGACGCCCGGGACTGGGACGTGATCGGCGAATTCATCAAGGCGCGGGACCCGTCCGGCCACCCGATCTCCTGCCACAACATCCCCTTTGGCCGCATCTACCCCGACCGGCCCTGGATGAGCCACGTCAGCTACCAGCACCCGGACACCTACTCCACGATGATCGAGCTTCAGGCCCGCTATCAAAAACCCGTCATCAACGACGAGTACCAGTACGAGGGCAATACGCCCGACGACTGGGGCAACTCCACCGGGGAACTGGAACTGGAGCGCCACTGGCGCAGCGTCATGGCCGGGGGC
>JAEVZE010000409.1 GCA_023392395.1 Bacillota bacterium | reverse complement strand
CCCCATTGGCGCGCAGCCGACGATGCGACAATCCGCCCTTGTATCAGCGACGTAAAAAATAGAGCAAACCCCACGCCGCACAGGAGGGCGCCATACTCTCCGGACAAATAATACGAATCCCACAGCCCCAACGCGAACAGCGCGAGGCCGATGATCCGAAATGCCCAGTGGCTCCTGCTGTTCATGCGCGCATAGTGCATTGCCATGAACTCGCCGTAGTTCTGCTGCGACACGGAGCCGCTAACCTCAAAAACCGGTTGCGCCTCCACGCCGTCCTGCATAAACGGCTCCAGCGGGAAAATGTCCGCCTTCTGAGTGCTTTCCACGATCGTTCCTCCCTCGCAGTAATTACGCGCGGAAAGTCTGAACTCCCCTCAAACTCGTCGGCCTTATTGAGCACGACCGACGATGGCGGCCTTCCTGCCGGACGCGCGCTGCAAAAACGCGCTCACCTCGCCCAGACGGCCGGACAGCGTATCCCGCGGCAGCACGAATGCCTGCATCTTGCCGATGTACAGGTACAGCACGCCCCGGGAGACGAGGATTTGCTTGATGTCCGAATAGGGATGCCGTTCGGCGCTCTTCTCATAGCGGACTTCGAAATCCTGATCGTAGAAGCGGTAGCGCACCCTGGCGGGGCCGCTCCAGGCGCGGGATGCCAGGAGACCTATGAGGCTCCCCATCCAGAACGACAGCGCGAAGAACACAAGGCCGCTGCCAGCCTCCAGCACTGCGCTGGTGCCGCCGCCGAAGACCCAGGCATCTACCGCGCCCAGGATGGTCAGCGCGACGCCCGCAACGCGGATGATCCACATGCCGCGGCGGTAGGTTTGCGCAAAGTGCACGCGGTAGAATCCGGCCAAGTCCTTCCTTGAGAGGTGAACATTCAAATCATACAGCGGCTTGCCCTGCCCGCCCGGTTTTCCCGGGCTCGTGGTTCCGATCTTTACTGCATCCGCCATGATCTTCCCTCTAATCCATCTTGAGCACCGCCATGAACGCTTCGCTGGGCACTTCCACCGAACCCACCTGGCGCATGCGCTTCTTGCCCTCTTTTTGCTTCTCCAGGAGCTTCTTCTTGCGGGTGATGTCGCCGCCGTAGCACTTGGCGAGCACGTCCTTGCGCAGCGCCTTGACGGTCTCCCGCGCGATCACCTTGCCGCCGATGGCGGCCTGGATCGGGATCTCAAACAGCTGGCGCGGGATGACGTCCTTCAGCTTTTCGGCGATGGACCGCCCGCGGGGGTAGGCGCGGTCCCGGTGCACGATGATGGTCAGCGCGTCGCAGATGTCGCCGTTCAACAGGATGTCCAGCTTCACCAGATCACTCTTCACGTAGCCATTCAGCGAATAGTCAAAGGACGCATAGCCGCGGGTGCGGCTCTTGAGCTGGTCGAAGAAGTCGTAGATCACTTCGTTGAGCGGCATGTCGTACTTGAGCAGCACGCGGTTGCCCTCGATGTACTTCATATCCCGGAAGGTGCCGCGCTTGTCCTGGCACAACTCCATAATCGCGCCCACGTAGTCCTGCGGGGTGATGACCTGCGCGTCGACGTAGGGTTCCTCCATCCACGCAATCTCCTGCACCGGCGGAAGGTTTGTGGGGTTGTCAATGGTGATCTTGGAACCATCGGTCTTGATAACATTGTAGACCACGCTGGGGGCGGTGGTGACCAGGTCAAGGTCGAACTCGCGCTCCAGCCGCTCCTGGATGATCTCCATGTGGAGAAGGCCCAGGAAGCCACAGCGGAAGCCGTAGCCCAGCGCGACGGATGTTTCCGGCTCGTAGAAGATCGCCGCGTCGTTGAGCCTGAGCCGCGCCAGCGCGTCCTTCAGGTCCTCGTAATCGGCGCCGTCCGCCGGGTAGATGCCGCAGTAGACCATCGGCAGTACCGGCTTGTAGCCGGGCAGCGGCTCCTTGGCGGGGTCCAGCGCCTGCGTGATTGTGTCGCCGACGCGGATGTCCGCGATGTCCTTGATGGACGCGGCGACGTAGCCCACCTCGCCCGCCCGCAGGCATTCGTTCGGGCTGTAGCCGCCGGGCAGGAACGCGCCGACCTCGACCACATCGAACTCATGGCCGCTCGCCATCATGCGGATTCGGTCGCCCACGCGCACGGTGCCGCTCATCAGCCGCACCGAACTGATCGCGCCGCGGTAGTTGTCGTAGTAGCTGTCGAAGATCAGCGCGCGGAGCGGCGCATCCGGATCGCCCTTGGGCGGCGGGATGCGGCTGACCACGGCCGCCAATACCTCGTCGATGCCGATGCCCTGCTTGGCCGAAACCAGCGGGCAGCCTTCCGCGTCCAGACCGATCTCGTCCTCGATTTCATGGCGGACGACCTCGGGCTGCGCGCTGGGCAGGTCGATCTTGTTGATGACCGGCACGATCTCCAGATCATGCTCCAGCGCCATGTAAACGTTGGCCAGCGTCTGCGCCTCGATGCCCTGGCTCGCGTCCACCACCAGCACCGCGCCCTCGCAGGCGGCGAGCGCACGGGAGACCTCGTAGGTGAAATCCACGTGGCCAGGGGTATCGATCAGGTTAAGCATGTAGGTGACGCCGTCCTGGGCGGTATAGGGCAGGCGCACGGCCTTGGACTTGATCGTGATGCCGCGCTCCCGCTCCAAATCCATCGAATCGAGCACCTGTTCGGTCATGTCGCGCAGAGCCATGACACCGGTCTTTTCCAAGAGCCGGTCGGCCAGCGTCGACTTGCCATGATCGATGTGCGCGATGATGCAGAAATTTCGAATGTTTTCCCGGTTGAATGTGGGCACGTATTTGCCTCCCCGGCGCCAGATTTCTCGCGGTTTCTTCCTCATAATACCCTAAAACGGGTAAAAAATCAACCGCGGATGCGGGGCTTTGAAGTTAGTTTGACTTAACACGGATTCACAGAAACTGACCGGAAACGTTACCATGCCCCCGTTTGGGCTTTACAATCTTCGGTTATCATATAGACGTCGGAAGAAGAGAGAGAACAACCAAGTGAACAGGAGGGAAACAAAATGAAGTTCACAGTGAAGTTTAAGGATGCCAACTCGGTCAAGGATTTTGTCAAGATCACCTCGAAGTACAGCGAAGACCTTTCGCTGGTGCACGGCCGCTACGTCGTCGACGCCAAATCCATTCTGGGAATTTTCTCGATGGATCTCACCAAGCCGCTGGATCTGGTCAGCGACGGTGCCAACGACAGCCTGAAAGATAACCTGAGCGCCTACGTCCTCTAAACAAACCAAATTAAACGAACTCGCCGCGGGCCGCGAAATATCGCGTCCCGCGGCGAGTTTTTGGGAGGAGGAACGGGGGGAACGCCGGGGGCGCTGCCCCCGGACCCTACCAGAGGGATTGAATCCCTCTGGACTCCCCGCAAGGGATATGGATAGAAAATGCATTCCTGTTGTCTTACCCCAGAGGGCGAGGTCCGCAGCCAATGATTGAAGACAACCGGAGGATGACATGCGCGTCCGAAGGTTGCCTATTCCTTTTTACGCGCAGGACGGCCATGAACCACAAGGTTCACAGG
>JAEVZE010000370.1 GCA_023392395.1 Bacillota bacterium | reverse complement strand
ATACGAACCTGAACCAGTACCTGGACGGCGAGCTGGACCGGGAAACGCGCGATCGGATCAACGAACACGCGCGATCCTGCCCCGCATGCGGGCAGAAGCTGGAAACCATGACGCGGCTTCTGACCATGTGCGCCGAGCTTGACGAGGGCCTGAGCGTGCCGCTGGAAGCGCAGGCTGCGTGGCGCAAGGCCGTACGAACGGAAGCGCAGGGCCATAAAAAAGCGCGCCGGGTCGGCGCATGGACGCGCGGCATGGGCTGGATTGCGGCGGCGCTGACCATCCTGACGGTCTCCACGGCGGTGTTCAATCAAAGCGTCACGGCTCCCCCAGCCCAGTATGCGCAGAATCGGTCCGTATCGCTCCCTGGTGAAGCCTATCCCGCTCCGGCAGACTACGGTTCGGTCGGCGGTGAGGAATCGGCGGACTCCAGCAAGATGAGCCTGAAGACGGACGGCGAGCTGGATATGACCGGCACGGCGCAGGATCAGCAGGTGATCGACACCCAGGCCGCCCAGCGCGCCCAGGTGGTCATCCGATCGGCCAGCCGCAGCATTGAAACCACCGCCTTCGACACCGACAGTCAGTCTGTCGACAACCTGGTGGAGGAGTACGAGGCCTATTACGAGGCCAAGAGCCAGAGCGGCCAGCCCATCCAATCGGGCGATAGCACCGGCCGTCAGCGCGATATGACCATTCGCGTGCCCAGCGCGCAGCTGGATGAGTTTTTGACGGGTCTGGACGTGATCGGAAGCGTTGTCTACAAAAATGAGACGGCCGAGGACGTGTCCACCCAGTACTACGACGCCACCGCCCGGCTGGACGCGCTGAAAGCGCAGCGCGATCAGATCAACAAGCTGATGACCAGCGCCACCGACCTGACCGCCATCGCCGATCTCTCCGACCGGTTCTACAACCTGCAGGCCGAGATCGATTCGCTGGAGGGCCGCATCCGCGGCTGGGACAGCAAGGCGGATTACTCTCTGGTGAGCGTGTCCATGACCGAAGTGCCCGTGCGCAACCAGATGCAGCCGGTGGGCGACAGCCTGATGGAGCGCATCCGGACCGGATTCTTCGACTCCGTCAACTGGCTGAGCGCGTTCTTGCAGGACATGGCCGTGATGCTGGCCGCGTTTGCGCCGGTACTGGTAGTCCTGATTCCGCTGATCGTGCTGATTGTGGTGATCGTCAAGGTGGTTCGCGCCCGCAGGCGCAGATAATCCCGTTCCCTATGGCGCATGCACAATTTCCGCCATGCGCCATTTTTATACCCAAAAAGTGGCGAAAAGGAGTGATTTCTGTGAAACTCTGGAAGATTCTGACCCTGACCCTGGTGGTGATTCTGATGCTCGCACCCCTCTCCGCGCTAGCCGAAGGCGCGCAGGTGACCGTCTCAGGCACCGGCATTGTCTCCCTGAAGCCCGACACCGCCACCATCACACTGGGCGTCAGCGAGACGGCCAAGGGCGCGTTACAGGCCCAGAACACCGTCAACAAGAAGATTGATGCCATCAAGAAGGCGCTGATCAAGGCGGGCGCCAAGGAAGCGGACATCTCCGTCAGCGACTTGGGCGTCTGGGGCAACTACGACTATTCCGACGGCCAGGAGCAGAAGCTGACAGGCTATACCGCCTCCCACACCCTGAACATTACGACCACCGACATGGACAAGGTCGGGCCGCTGATCGACGCCGCGCTGAACGCCGGGGCCAACCAGCTGCAGGGCGTGTCCTTCTCGGTGAAGAACAACGACGAAGCCTATAGCCAAGCGCTGAAGCTGGCCGTCGAGAAGGCCCGCGAAAAGGCCGACGTGCTGGCCGCCGCCGCGGGCGTCAAGCTGGGCGCGCTTCAGACGATGACCGAAAGCTTCGACTACAGCCCCTACGTCACCGCCAAGTACGCCGAGGCCGCCGCGGGTGACGCCGCCGTGCCCACCCAGGTGGATACCGGCATGGTGACCATCAGCGCCACGGTGAGCGTGGTGTACGCCCTGGAAGGCTAAAGGAGAATATCCGCAAGCTTGAGGGCCTGGCGCTTGTTTCATACAGGCGCCAGGCCCTTACTTGGTTTTCAATTTCGCCAGATTCGATTTTCACTCATCCGGTCTTCTTCGCGGGGAACTTGTCTCCGTGTCACCCAATGTAAATTTTCTCGATTTTCCAGCGGTGTATACTCAACCCCACGAATTCTACACAATTGATGGGTATGAAAAGAACATTCAACCGCTTTTGAGCGGGAAGGGGAGAAGTTCATGAAGAAAAAGATGATGGCGGTTCTGGTTGCGATGGCCTTCATGCTGGTTGTTGTCGGCGCGCAGGCGGTTGACACATCCAAAACGGCAGCGTTGACCCTGAGGGCGAAAACCTCGGTGGACGCCGTGTCGAAAGCGACGACGAAGAAAAAGAAGACCAAGAAGTCCACCAATAAGACAACCAAGAAGGCGACTCAAACGCCACAGCCAACCATGGACATGCAGTCGATGCCCATGACGCCTGTCGATGATCTGACACCGTCCGTAGGCCCTGCGTATCCCGTTGGCACTGAGATCGTCCTTGGAACCGATCACATGACCGGCATGCAGGGAGCCAAGGGCGTTGTATCCGGCGCATACGATACCACGCTGTACGCGGTCGATTACACGGCTTCGGACGGCATGGCTGTCAAAAACCACCGCTGGGTGATCGCGGAAGAGATTGAAAACGGCGCGGTAAAGACCTTCGCGGTGGGCGACACTGTGACGCTGGGCCAGGGGCATATGGGGTCGATGGGCGGCGCGGGGCAGAGCGCGGTCATTGTACAGGTGGTCGAGGGCCCGGCTTATATGGTCGACTACGACCCGACCGATGGCAGCGCGCGGGTGACCAATCACCAGTGGGTCGCGGAATTTGAACTCAAGAGCGCCGATTCTGCTTCTTAGGCGCATAGCATGGGCGCACGCGCCCTGGAACCATCACAAGAAGCACAGTTCGCTCGCGCCGGAAGGTTCGGGCGGACTGTACTTTATGGCGATGAAAATCCGCTGCGCGGCTTTTCATCGCATAGGAAGATTGCTACGCGAGCCTGAAATTCTTCGAAATTTCCGGGCGGCTCGCTGACGGGAGGAAAAGTATTCACCCCCAATGCACGCACTGGGGGTGAATACACGTTCCCGGCGCGCAGGTCGCCGGGAACGATTGAAAAGGACGACGAGGTCTTCAGCAACTGGAACGTAGAAGGTTTCCCCGTGAACATTTCTGGATGGGAAGTACGAACCCGGGCCGGTATTCAGCCACGCATGATCGCGAGCACGGCCTCTTGAGTGGTGGTCTGAGGGAACAACTCATAGCAGACGATGCCCTGATAGCCGCATTCTTCCAGCTGCTCGAACACGCGCTCGTAGCGGATTTCGCCGGTACCCGGCTCGTGCCGCCCGGGGACGTCCGCCACGTGCACGTGGCCGATCTGGTCGATGTTTTCGCGGATGGTGTCGCACAGGCGGCCCTCCATCTGCTGCATGTGGTACACGTCGTAGAGCACCTTGACCAGAGGGGACGCGACCATCCGGGTCAGTTCCGCCGCCGTCCGGGTGCTGGTGAGGTAATAGCCTGCGTGATCGCAGGTGGTGTTCAGCGGCTCCAGATTGACGCGGATGCCGCTGTCCCCGGCGATTTTCGCGCACTCTTTCAGGCCTTCGTACATCGTGCACAGCTTTACCGCGTCGGATAGATCCCGGTAATCGCAGACCGCAAGCCCGCCCGCGCCCAGCGCGTTGGAGTGGATCGTGACCGCCAGCGCGCCCAGCCGCTTCGCCATGGCCACCGATTCCCGAAGCTGCTGGAAGTAGCCGCGCTTTTGCACGGGGTCGAGGAGCGAATAGTCCTGGTTGCCATTGAACCCGCTGATGCCGATCCCCGCGCTGTCGGCGGCGGCCTTCAGCTGATCCAGATCCTTGTCCCGCCAGCCCCAGAATTCCACATAATCGAACCCGTCGCGCTTCGCTTTGGCGAGCCGGTCATAAAATGGCAGTTCCAGGTACAGCGTCTCAATGCACGCGCTCTTGGGGAACCTCATGCCGGACACATCCTTTCATCTTTGGATTGACCTTTTGAAGGGAACCGCGCACCGCGTTCAAGGCTTTCCGCCGCCCTCCCCGGAGATCGCTGCCGCCCGGCGGTTCTGCTCCAGCTCCGCCCAGGCGGCCGCAGGCGGCATACCCCAACAGGCGAAAGGCAAAGGCGATCACCACGGCGCAGGGAATTCCGACGACAAGCATGACAACCCAATCAAGATTGCGCAAAAAGGCCAAAGGAGTAAACATCGCCGCAATGGAGACAACGGCCAGGACCTTCATCCACGGGCGGACTTTAAACCGCCGGCCGCACACTTCACAGTGGAGGTTCTCAAAGGAATAACGCCACCGGAATTCCCTGAACGTGCCTCAGGCACTTCTTTCCAGGCCATTCTACCACGCAGCCCAGGCAACGTCAACGCTGGGAGGGCATAGGAAAAGCCCCCGTCTTTTACGACGAGGGCTATATGGATAACTTACTTCGCCTGCTTCTTTTCGGGCTCCATGTCGATGACCTTCTGCCCATCATAGTAACCGCAATGCTTGCACACGCGGTGGCTCAGTTTCATCTTCTGGCAGCGCGGGCACTTGCCGATGCCGGGCACGCTCAGTTTCCAGTTCGCGGCGCGGCGGGAGTGCTTGCGCGCCTTTGATGTATTACCCTTCGGTACGGCCATGATTACACCTCCTCGTCGTCGCTGGTAAATAGTTCGCTGAGAGCCGCGAAGGGGTTTGACTTAAGCTCGCCCTTCGGGCAGTCGCATAGGTTTTCGTTGAGGTTTGCGCCGCAGGTTGGGCACAGCCCCTTGCAATCCTTCCGGCACAGAAGCCGCATCGGCATTTCCAGAAGCAACGCCTCCCGGACGGGGCCGGCAAGGTCGATCTGGTGGCCGTCCAGCAGCCGCTGATCGGGATTTTCCGGGTCGATCTCGCGGACGAACACCTCATCGATGTCAGCCTTGAGCGGAAGCGAGACTTCCCGGAGGCACCTTGCGCAGTGCGCCGTCAAAACCGCGCGCACTGTGCCAAGGACGGAGACCGATTCGCCCGCGCCAGTCGCTTGGCCCTTGAGCAGGATGTCCGCAAAACGGACTTCGTCGCTCAGGACTTCCATCGGCTCGAGCGTCAGCGCGCATTCAATGGGGTATGCCTGTCCCGGATTTTTCAGCGCGGCCGACACATCGATCATCAGGGCAATCACCTCGCAGGGTTTAACCAGCTTAGTATAAAGCTGGAATAAGGATTTGTCAAATTATTTTTGCGTAAGTTCCAGCGTGTCCCGGGCGATGGCCAGTTCCTCGTTGGTGGGGATGACCCACACCTTCACCTTTGAGCCGTCCTTGGAAATCTCGCCTTCGGAGCGCTTGCCGCTGTTCTTGGCGGGATCCAGCTCGACGCCCAGGAATTCCAGGCCTTCGCAGATCTCGGCGCGGCCCGAGGCGTCGTTCTCGCCGATGCCGGCGGTGAAGATCAGCGCGTCCAGTCCGCCCATCGCGGCGGCGTAGGAGCCGATGGTCTTGCGGATGCCGTAGGCCCACATCTCGCGGGCGATCTTGCAGCGCTCGTCGCCTTCCTTCGCGCCGGCGACCACATCGCGCATGTCGCTGGAGCGGCCGCTGACGCCGATCAGGCCCGACTTCTTGTTGAGCATGTCCACCACCTGCTCGGCGCTCATGTTCTCGCGGGTGGAGAGGGTCGAGACCACCGCCGGGTCCAAGCTGCCGGAGCGGGTCCCCATCAGCACGCCTTCAAGCGGCGTCAGGCCCATGGAGGTGTCCACGCACTTGCCGTCCACCACCGCGGAAAGAGAGGAGCCGTTGCCCAGATGGCACACGATCAGTTTCTTTGCGCCCGTGAGCTTCACCGCGCGGGCCGACACGAAGCGGTGGCTGGTGCCGTGGAAGCCGTAGCGGCGGATGGCGTGCTTTTTGTAGTATTCCATCGGAATGCCGTACAGATACGCCTTGGGGGGCATGGTCTGATGGAAGGCGGTGTCGAACACGGCTACCTGCGGCGTGTCCGGCATGACCCGCTGGCAGGCGCGGATGCCCATGAGGTTGGCGGGGTTATGCAGCGGGCCCAGCGGGATGCAGTCCTCGATGGCCTTTTCAACCGGCTCGTCGATCACACAGGAGGCGGTGAACTTGTCGCCGCCGTGCAGCACGCGGTGGCCCACCGCGCCGATCTCGTCAATGGAGGTGATGACGCCGTGGGCGGGAT
>JAEVZE010000352.1 GCA_023392395.1 Bacillota bacterium | reverse complement strand
CGGGCGGCTCACTGACTTAAGGTGTTGTTTCATCCACCAGTGTGCACACTGGTGGATGAAACAACACCTTAAGTCAGTGAGCCGCCCGGAAATTCGTGAGAGTTTCAGGCTCACGCAGTCCTCCACTTACTACGCATTGAAAAACCATCGTGGTTTTTCAATGCCTTGGACCTTGAAATTAACATGATCGGCTTGCGCGCAGGCGCCGCGCTACGGTATCATGTTGTACAATCGAAATAACAGAAATAAAGGATGGTTCAGATGGCGGCACTGACAATGGACAAGCTGGTCGCGCTTTGCAAAAACCGCGGTTTCATTTTTTCGGGTTCGGAGATCTACGGCGGGCTCGCCAACACCTGGGACTACGGCCCGCTGGGCGTGGAGCTGAAGAACAATGTCAAGCGCGCCTGGTGGCGCAAGTTCGTGCAGGAGAGCCCCTACAATACCGGCCTTGACTGCGCGATCCTGATGAACCGCGAAGTCTGGGTGGCCTCCGGCCACGTGGGCGGCTTCAACGACCCGCTGATGGACTGCAAGGCCTGTAAGGCCCGCTTCCGCGCCGACAAGCTGATCGAGGAGCACACCCATGGCGAAGTGCAGGCGGACGGATGGTCCAACGAAAAGCTGGAGACCTACATCCGCGACAGCGCCATCCCCTGCCCCCAGTGCGGTAAGCACGACTTCACCGGCATCCGCCAGTTCAACATGATGTTCAAGACCTTCCAGGGCGTCAATCAGGACACCGCCGCGGAGATCTACCTGCGTCCGGAAACCGCGCAGGGCATCTTCGTCAACTTCAAAAACGTGATGCGCACCACCCGCAAGAAACTCCCCGCGGGCATCTGCCAGATCGGCAAGTCCTTCCGCAACGAGATCACGCCGGGCAACTTCATCTTCCGCGTGCGCGAGTTCGAGCAGATGGAGCTGGAGTTCTTCTGCCGCCCGGGCGAGGACCTGGAGTGGTTCCAGTACTGGCGCGGCTTCTGCCGCGACTGGCTGCTTTCGCTGGGCATGAACGAGAGCCACCTGCGCCTCAGAGATCACGACCCGGAGGAGCTGGCCTTCTACTCCAAGGCGACCACCGACTTTGAGTTCCTGTTCCCCTTCGGCTGGGGCGAATTGTGGGGCGTCGCCGACCGCACGGACTACGACCTCAAGCAGCACCAGGAGCACTCCGGCGAGTCCATGGAGTACCTGGACCCGATGACGGGCGAAAAGTTCATCCCCTACTGCGTGGAGCCCTCGGTGGGCGTGGACCGCTCGCTGTTGGCGTTCCTGTGCGATGCCTACGAGGAACAGGATCTGGAGGGCGGCGACAGCCGCGTTGTGCTGCACCTGCACCCGGCGCTTGCGCCCGTCAAGGCCGCGATCCTGCCGCTGCAAAAAAACAAGCTGGGCGACAAGGCCCGCGAAGTCTACCAGATGCTGGCCAAGAAGTTCATGTGCGATTATGACGAGACCGGCTCCATCGGCAAGCGCTACCGCCGCCAGGACGAGGTCGGCACGCCCATGTGCATCACCATCGACTTCGACACGCTGGAGGACGGCACCGTCACCGTGCGCGACCGCGACACCATGACCCAGCAGCGCCTGCCGATCGATGCGCTCGAAGCCTACATCGCGCAGAAGATCGACTTCTAACACGCCCATGGTTTTGAACGCCGTCGGCATCGTCCTGTCGATCTTTCTGATGATCGGCGTGGGCATGCTGCTGATCCATCTGGGCTGGCTCAAAGACGAGCACGCGGAAGTGATCTCCCGCCTGGTCGTCTCGGTGGGCCTGCCGGCGATGATCATAAACAACATCTTCACCCAGTTCACCCGGGACGAGCTTCTGTCCTCCGCGGTCGGCATCCTGATTCCGGTGGTGTCGATCCTGGCTTCAATCCTCGTAGCGCTCCTCGCCGCCCGCGTCTTTCGCATTGAAAAGGCGCGGCGCGGCGTGTTCGTCTGCATGGTGGCCTTTTCCAATTCCGTGTTCATCGGCGTGCCGGTTTCACTGGCCCTGTTCGGCGAGAAGGCCATGCCCTACGCGCTGATGTACTACATCGCCAACACATCCATCTTCTGGTCCTGGGGTTACGCCCTGATGCGCGAGGATTCCGGGCAGAAGGGCGCGCTGGACGTCAAAAAGATTCTCCCGCTTCCGCTGGCCACGTTTCTAGTGTGCATCGCGCTGGTGCTCTTGGGCGCGTGGCTGCCCACCTTCATCCTGGACGCGGCCAAGTACATCGGCAACCTCGTGACGCCGCTTTCGATGATCTTCACCGGCATGGTGCTGATGCGGATGCTGAAGGGCGGCAAGGTGCGCTGGCAAAGAGGGTATACTCTGCTGCTGATCGGCCGTTTCCTGGTCGCGCCGGGCCTGTTGCTTCTGACCGCAAGGCTCTTCCCCAACGCGCCCCAATTGATGCGAAACGCGCTTTTGATCCAGGCGGCCATGCCGGTCATGTCTCAGACGCCCATCGTGGCCAAAGCAACCGGCGGCGACGAGGAGTACGCTGCGGGCGGCGTGGCGCTGACCGCGCTGTGCTCGCTGCTCGCCATCCCGGCCTACATGGCGCTAATTCAGTATTTATAGAGGCACGCCAAGGGGCGCTGCCCCTTGGAACCCCGCAAGGGGGATGATCCCCTCTTGACCCTGCACAAAAAAGTATAGGGGGATGTCCATGATCCGGTCTACGCGCATACTCACCACCAACTGCACCGACCCCCACAAAAACCTCGCACTGGAGGAGGCTCTATTAACCTCGCTCCCCGAGGATCAGGCGGTCCTCTATCTGTGGCAGAACCGGCATACGGTGGTCATCGGCGCGGGGCAGAACGCCTGCGCCGAGTGCCGCATCGATCTATTGGAGTCCGAAGGCGGCACGCTGGCCCGCAGGTCTTCCGGCGGCGGCGCGGTCTACCACGACATGGGCAACCTGAACTTCTCCTTCCTCGTGCCGCGCGCGGATTACGACGTGTCCCGCCAGCTGAAGGTGATCCTGGAGGCGGTGCGCGCACTGGACGTGGACGCCGAACCCTCCGGGCGGAACGACCTGACCGCGGGCGGCCGCAAGTTCTCCGGCAACGCCTTCCGCATCCTGAAGGATGGCGCGCTTCACCACGGGACGCTGCTGGTGAACGTGGACATGGGCTTGATCGGCCGCTATCTGAACGTGTCCAAGGACAAATTGCAGGCCAAGGGCGTAAAAAGCGTGCCCGCGCGGGTGGTGAACCTCTCCGAGCTCTCCCCCGCCGTCACCGTGGAGACGATGCGTCAGGCGGTGATCGAGGCATTCGCCAAGGAATACGGCCCGGCGAAGGTCGAGAACGCGGATGACCTGCCGCTGGACGAAGCGCTCATCGCGCGCTACCAGAGCGAGGCCTGGAATTACGGGAAGCCCACGGAGGGCGACCTGTCGCTGGCCACCCGGTTCCCCTGGGGCGGCGTGGAAGTGAACGCGCAGGTATCGGACGGCCGGCTGACCAGCGTCCGCGTGTTTACCGACGCGATGGACGAAACGCTGTCCGAAAAGCTCTCCTCCAAACTGGAAGGCTGTCCCTATT
>JAEVZE010000343.1 GCA_023392395.1 Bacillota bacterium | reverse complement strand
GTGTTTTACCTGGCGGGCCTTCAGAGCATTGAGGGGTCCATTTACGAGGCGGCCCGCATCGACGGCGCGAGCTGGTTCCAGCAGTTCACCAGGATCACGGTGCCGCTGCTCAGGCCCATCATTCTTTTGACGGCGATTCTGTCCACCAACGGCACGCTGCAGTTGTTTGACGAGTCGTTTAACCTCACGCGCGGCGGCCCCGCCAACATGACCATTACCATGAGCCATTACATCTATAAAGCGACCTTCCAGCAGGTGCCAAAGTTCGGGTATTCGGCGGCCCTGTCGTTTGTGATCTTTATCCTCGTCGCGGTTCTGGCGCTGGGCCAGATGAAGGTGGGTGACAAGCGATGAAACGCACGCTTGCGACGTCGTTCAAGTACCTGTTTCTGACACTGGCGGCGGTTTTGTCGGTGTTCCCCCTGTACTGGATGGCGGTTTCGGCCACCAACACCAGCCCCGTGGTGCTCAGCGGCGCGCTGATGCCGGGCGGAAACCTTGTGACAAACTACCAAACCCTGCTAACCGGGCAGGATGTATGGGGCGCGATGAAGAACTCCTTCATCAACGCGTCCCTGCAGACCTTTCTGGCGCTGGTGATCTGCTCGCTGGCCGGCTACGGCTTTGAGATCTACCACGACAGGGCAAAGGACCGCGTGATGTCGATCCTGCTTCTGGCCATGATGGTGCCTTTTGCGGCCACGATGATCCCGCTGTTTCGGATGTTCTCGCAGATGAACCTTCTGAATACCTACACCGCGTTCATCCTGCCGGGCATCTCCACGCCGTTTCTGATCATGATGTTCCGGCAGAACGCCCGCGCGTTCCCTCACGACATCATCGAGGCGGCGCGCATCGACGGCCTGACCGAGGTGGGCATCTTCTTTCGCATGTTCCTCCCCACGATGAAGTCCACCTACGCGGCGGCGATGACCATCACCTTCATGAATGCGTGGAACAACTACCTGTGGCCCAAGGTGATCCTGCAGAGCAAGGAATCGACCACCATGCCCATGCTGATCGCAAACCTGATCGCGGGCTACGTGACCGACTACGGCGCGCTGATGCTGGCGGTGCTTTTGTGCACGCTGCCCACCATCGTGATCTTCTTCGCGCTGCAGAAGTTCTTTACGGAAGGAATTGCCGGTTCTGTAAAGTAGGCGTGCAAAATCCGCGATGCGGCTTTTGCGCGCGTAAAAGCGCAGGACCTGCAAGCCTAAGGTCTTGCGGGCGGGCAAGCGCTTGAAAGTGGTATGGGCAACCTGCTGCTGTGCAAGCCGTTCCACTTTTCGCCATGGTCGCCTCGTTCGCTTCCGCTCCTGCGGCTCCCTGTCTCAAAGAACCTCCACCTTGCTGGAAGCCGCCACAGGCGGCGCTCGGTTCCGGTTCCTCCGGTTGCCGTGAATCAATCGGGGGCTACGGCCCCCGAGCCCCCAAAGACTGGGAATCGCCCCAAGAAAGAATCCTCGGATTGGAAAACCATTGGAGGTGCACCATGAAAGCGACCCAACCCACCCTGGACTGGCTGTACGATCCGTGCGTGTTCCAGGTAAACCGGCTGGAGGCGTGCTCGGACCATGCGAATTATTCGAATGCTGCGGAGGCCGGCGAGGGCAGGAGCAGCCTGACCAAGTGCCTCAACGGGACATGGAAGCTGCACTACGTGCCCGGCATGGAGGGCCAGACCCAGGGCTTCGAGGCGGCGGATTTTGACGCCACCAGATGGGCGGACATCCAGGTGCCCGGCTGCCTGGAGCTGAACGGCTATGGCACGCCCCACTACGTCAACGTGCAGTACCCGTGGGACGGGTGGGAGCCCATCGCCCCGCCTCAGATCCCCTCGAAAAACCCCGTGGCGGAGTACGTCACCGATTTTGAACTTCCGGACAGCTTCCAGAATAAGCGCGTGGTGCTCAGCTTTGACGGCGCGGTGACGGCGTTGTATGCCTGGGTCAACGGTGTATTTCTCGGCTATGCAGAAGACGGCTTTACCCCTTCGCATTTTGACGTGACGCAGATGCTGAAGCCTGGCAGAAACAGGCTGGCGGTCAGGCTGTTCCGCTTTTCGACCGCTTCCTGGCTGGAAGATCAGGATTTCTGGCGCTTTTCCGGCCTGATCCGCTCGGTGCGGTTGACGGCTCAGCCCGCAGCCCATGTGGAGGACCTGTTCGCCAAGGGTCTTTTGAACGACGACTACGTGGACGGCGCGCTGTCGCTGGACATGCGCCTGAGGCTGCCGGAGGATGCGGAAGTGATCGCCCGGGTGGAACTGACCGGAAGCCACGGCGAGACTGCGCTGTCCTTTGACCTTCCTGCCAAGCCCCAGATCCAGATCAGCTTTCCGGTGTCCGCGCCCCGCCAGTGGAGCGCGGAGCAGCCGAACCTCTACCGCCTCCGGGTGACGCTGGTGACCCCCGCGGGCGTCGCGGAAGTCGCGGAGACGATGGTGGGCTTCCGCCGCTTTGAAATGAAGGACAAGCTGATGCTGCTGAACGGCAAGCGCGTGGAGTTCCGGGGCGTCAACCGCCACGAGTTCAGCGCCGTGGGCGGACGCACCTTGACGGACGAGGAGATCCTGACCGACCTCCTCACCATGAAGCGCAACAACATCAACGCCGTGCGCACCTGCCATTACCCCAACGACAGCCGCCTGTACAAGCTGTGCGACAAACTCGGCCTCTACGTCATCGACGAGGCCAATCTGGAGACCCACGGCTCCTGGTCCGGGCTGCGCTCTGCCAATGTGGAGCGGGCTGTGCCCTGTGACAAGCCCGAGTGGCAGGAGGCGGTCAACGACCGAGCCCGATCGATGGTGGGCAGGGACAAGAACCACCCGTCGATCCTCCTCTGGTCCTGCGGCAACGAGAGCTATGGCGGCGTGGTCATCTACAATATGTCAAACCTCATCCGCTCCCTGGACGATACGCGGTTGGTGCATTACGAGGGCGTGTCCTACGACCGCCGCTATAACGACACCAGCGACGTGGAGAGCCGCATGTACACCAAGCCCTGGGACGTGGAGAAGTACCTGCTTTCAAACCCCGAAAAGCCCTACATCCTGTGCGAGTACGCCCACGCGATGGGCAATTCGGTGGGCGACCTGTTCAAGTACACCGCCCTCGCCGAGAAGTACCCCATGTACCAGGGCGGTTTCATCTGGGACTACATCGACCAGGCGATCCTCGTCACCGCGCCCAATGGCGCGAAGCGCTATGCCTACGGCGGCGATTTCTACGACCGCCCCACCGACCGCAGCTTCTGCGCCAACGGCATCCTGTTTGCGGATCGGACGCCCTCGCCCAAGATGCAGGAGGTCAAGTACCTATACCAGGGCGTCAAGATCCTGCCGGAAAAGGGCGGCGTGAAGCTGGTCAACCGCAACCTCTTCGCGGGCACGGACGGCTATACGCTGAAGTACGAACTGCTGAAGGACGGCCGGAGAATCGCGGCGGGCGAGGCTTTCCCGCAGGTAGCGGCGGGCGCGGAAGGCTTCCTTCCGTTGGACCTGCCCGAGTGCAGCGAGCCCGGCGAGTACGCGCTCACCTGCTCGCTTGTCTTGCGCGAGGATGCGTCCTGGGCCCCCAAGGGCTACGAGCAGATGCACGGCCAGTACGTGTTCCAGGTGGCATCCGAGGCCAAAGCAGCGGAGGGCGAAATCCGCCTGATGTCCGGCGACTGGAACATCGGAGCTCAAACGGGCGGGCGGAGCATGCTGTTCTCGTTCCCGGAGGGCGGCCTGGTCTCCTTCCGGAAGGCTGGCGGCCCGGAAACGATCGTCACGCCCTTCCAACTTAGCCTCTTCCACGCCCCGACCGATACGGACCGAGGAAACGGCTACGACCGGGAC
>JAEVZE010000337.1 GCA_023392395.1 Bacillota bacterium | reverse complement strand
GGCCAGGGCTGGGCGAACCGGCTGCTGGACGCGTGCATCGAGGATTCTAAGGCGAGGGGATGCCTCGGCCTCACGGCGATATCCTCCCGGAAGAAGCGCTCCTTTCTGTCGGATGGGGACTACCTTCGCCACCGCGGGTTCCAGCTGGCCGACACGGCGGAACCTTACTTTGAACTGCTGTACCTGCCCTTTGCCGATGCCGCTCTGGTTCCGCGTTTTTCGGCGTGCGCCAAGGCAGGCGAAACCGATCTGCCCGGCCTTGTGGTCTATTACAGCGATCAGTGCCCGCACGCGGAGAAATATGCCCGGCTGATCCGGGAGGTCGCGGCACGACACGGGCGCGTGCTCCGGCTTGTCAAGTTCGAATCCATGGAGGAAGCGCGGCAGGCGCCTTCCCCCTTCACCACCTACAGCTTGTTCATGGACGGCAAGTTCGTCACCAGCGAGATCCTGAGCGAACAGAAGTTTGAAAAGCTGCTTCAGGAGCGCTCTGATACCGAAAGCGGCTGAATCGGCCGGTTTGACCAGAATTTGACCTACCTCCGAAACGCTTCTGACATACGCCCTGTACACTAAAGGCGTGGAGAAGAGCATTGAGGAGGCAAACAAAATGCAGGGAGTCCGAAAATTTCTGGCGCTGATGCTGGTCCTGTCGCTGATGCTGGCTGCCATGCCGTCGCTGGCGCAGGAGGCGATCCCCACCACCGCTCCGGCGCCGGCCGGCCGCCGCGTCGTCACCTTCTGGCACTGCTTTGGCGGCAAGATCGGCGAAGCTGTGCAGGCTGTCGTGGACGGCTACAACGCCTCGCAGGACGTTATATGGGTGGAGGCCACCTATCAGGGCGCGTATGACGACTGCCTGACCAAGCTCAAGGCCGCGCTGCCCGCCGGGAACGGCCCGGACCTGTTCCAGATGTTCGAGCTGGGCACCACGTACCTGGTGGGCTCGGGCTACTGCGTGCCGTTCCAAGAGTTGCTGGACGCCGATCCCTACATCAACCTGGACGACATCGAGCCCGCGCTGCGCAACTATTACACCTACGACGGAAAGATGGTCTGCATCCCGTTCAACCCGTCCACGCCGATCATGTACTTCAACAAGACGGCGTTCGTGGAAGCGGGGCTCGACCCTGAGAACCCGCCCCGCACCTTTGACGAAATCGCCGCCGCCGCGGAAAAGCTGACCAAAAAGGATGGCGACAAGGTCACCCGCTACGCGATGGGCCTGTACATCTACGGCTGGTTCTATGAGGCGTTCCTTGCGGGCCTCGACGCCTTGTACGTCAACAACGACAATGGACGCACCGCGCGCGCCACCGCCATCGACTACGACCAGAATGGCGCGGGCAAGATCATTCTGGAAAAGTGGAAGAAGCTGGTGGACGACGGCGTGATCTACAACTTCGGCACGAACGGCAACGACGCGCAGGCCGCCTTCGTGGCTGGGCAGACCGCGATGACCCTGGCCTCCACCGCCAGCCTGACCACCATCACCAGCGCCGTGGGCGACGCGTTCGAGGTGGGCACCGCGTACCTGCCCAGCATGGCCGAAAAACCCACCGGCGGCATCATCATCGGCGGCGCGAACCTGTGGATCGTCAAGAACAAGGACGCGCAGCGGCAAGCGGACGCCTGGGACTTCGTCAAGTATGCCACCTCGGCGGACGTTTCGGCGAGCTTCAGCCAGGCTACCGGCTACTTCTGCGCGAACATGAAGGCCTACGAGACCGAGTCGATGAAGGGCTACCTTGAGGCGCATCCCAACTTCGCCACCGCCATCAACCAGATGCATTCCTCGCCGGACAGCTTCGCCACCCGCGGCGCTTCCGTGGGCGTGATGCCGGAATTGCGCGCGATCTTTCAGGAGAACATGGAATTGGTGCTGCAGGGCGCGATGAGCGTGGACGACGCGCTGGCCGAGATGGCGTCGGCGGGCAATGCCGCCATCGAAGGCTACAACGCAGCCAATCCGTAAACAAATCCATTGCGATCGGGCGGAGGCCGCTTGCGGCTTCCGCCCGGTCACGAATTTTGGGAGGCATTATGACCAACATCATCGCGCACCGGGGCTTTAGCGCTCTGTATCCCGAAAACTCGCTTCTGGCGTTTCAGAAGGCGGTGGAACTGGGCGTGGACGGCATTGAGCTGGATGTGCACCTGAGCCGGGACGGCCAGGTGGTCGTCGCCCACGACGAAAAGCTGGACCGCGTCGCGGGGCGGCGCGACCGCATCCAGGATCTGTCGGCGGCGGAGCTGATGCAGGTGGAGATCCGCGGCGGCAGCCTGGACGAACGAGGGCAGACCGTGCCCACGCTGGAGCAGTATTTCCGCATGGTGCGGGACAAAAACGTGTTCACAAACATCGAACTCAAAAATTCGCTGGTCGCCTACAAGGGGCTGGAGCGCGAGGTGCTGGAACTGGTGGACGTGTACGGACTCCGGGAGAGGGTATTGTTTTCCTCGTTTAACCATCATGCGCTTTCAAAGGTCCTGAAGCTGGCTCCCTGGATCCAGTGCGCATGCCTTACCGCCGGCCGGATGGAGCGGGGCGGCGAGTACGCCAAATCCCGCGGCTTTTCCTTTATCAACCCGCATTATGTGGGGCTGGACGACGAGACGATCGCCGAGATACACGGCGCGGGCGTCGGCGTCCAGGCGTGGACGGTGGATGAACCCGCCGCGGTTCAGTACCTGTGCCGCAAGAATGTGTTCGGTGTCATCACCAACCGGCCGGACATTGCGATGAAGGCTCGGGAAGACGTGCTCAAGGCGGAGGTGCGCCCATTATGACCGGCGTTTCCACCCAGGACGCGCCATGGCGCAGGGCGCGCGCCGCCCAACCTGCCGCTGTAGTCCGGCCGGCCGCGGGCATGCAAAAAAAGCGCCGCGTACCGCTGGCGCCATACCTGTATATCCTGCCGTCGCTGTTGCTCTTTGGCCTCTTTGTGTTCTACCCGTTCGTCAAGACGCTGGCGCTCAGCTTTTTCTCCACCGATCAAGGCGTCGCGGCCAGCGTCTGGGTGGGGTTTGACAACTACCGGAATCTGATCGCGTCCAAGGACTTTTTGCTCAGCCTCCGGGTGACGCTGGAGTTTGCGGTCAAGGTGGTTTTCGGTTCGATGGCGCTGGGCCTCGTCACCGCAATCCTGGCCAACGAAGCGGTCCCGCTGCGCCCGCTCTTTCGTACGGTCTACGCGATGCCGCTGGCGGTGTCCTCCGCCTGCATCACGGTGATCTGCATCTTCATCCTGAACCCCACGATGGGCATCCTGAATTATTTGGTGGGCGGCCAGACCCGATGGCTCAGCGACGTGCACACCGCGCTGAACGCCGTGGCGA
>JAEVZE010000333.1 GCA_023392395.1 Bacillota bacterium | reverse complement strand
GTGCAGCGCTTCCTGCAGGACGCCAACGGCAACGACCTGCTCATCGCGCTCAAGGGCTGCAGCAAGGACGTGGCAGAAGTGTTCTACGCCAACATGTCCACCCGCCTCAAACAGACCATGGAGGAAGAGTCCAAGTATCTGCACGGCGTGAAGCTCTCCCAGGTCGAAGAGGCGCAGCAGAAACTGGTCTCGCTGGTGCGTTCGCTTGAAGAGTCCGGGGAGATCAGCATAACGCGCGGCCGAAAGGATGAGCTGATTGACTAGGCTTGTCAAGAGGCGATGCGTCAATCTGGACCAAGAGTACTTCGTCTACCACGTGCCCGCGCCCACGCCCGTAAACGCCAACGCCGACGCGGTCGCGGAGGGACCCTCCCGGGACGAGGAAGCCGAGGAGCGGGCGCGGTACGCGGCCGCCGCCATCGAAGCCCAGCGCAGGCAGGCCCGGGAGATCATGCAGGACGCCGAAAGGTTCAGCGACGACACCCGCGCGCAGGCACTGAAGCAGGCGGAGCTTATGCGGGAACAGGCACGCCGAGAGGGTTACCAAAAAGGCTACGAGCAGGGCAAGTTCCAGGCGCTGACGGAAAACGAGAAGACGCTGGACCAGCTGGTGCAGTTGATGGAGGACCTGGACCGTGGTAAGGCGGCTCTTTTCAAGCAGCATGAGCAAGAGCTGGTCGACCTGGCGCTGGAAATCGCCCGCAAGGTGGTCGCCGACCGGATCGAACACGACGACGAGGCCTTCGTCCGAATCTTCAAAAAGGCGATTGAGGGCTTGAGCGGGCAGAAACTTGTGCGGGTGAGCGTGTCCGAACATCAATTGGAATTCGCCACTTCCCACGCCGATTACCTGCGCTCCATGGTGCAGGACGCCGAAAAGCTGGAAGTGCTGGTGATCGAGGGCGCCGCCCCCGGCACCCTGATCGTGGACACCGAGGACGTCAGCATCGATGCCAGCGTGAATAAACAGCTGGAGGTGCTGGAGCAGTCGGTAGAGGACGCCCGGTATGGCCGTAATGCATAAGGAGGCCAAAACGCTTGGTTCTTGACCGCTGCCGCCAAGCCGTGCGCAAGCTGGACCCCATTCAGCGCAACGGCAAGATTGATAAAATCATCGGCATGGTGATTGAAAGCACCGGGCCGGTGGTAGACATCGGCACCATCTGCCGCGTGTACGGCGCCAAGCAGTCCAGCTGGACCTACGCAGAAGCCGTCGGCTTCAAGGGCAACCGCGTACTGCTGATGCCCTTTGGCGACCTGAACGGCGTGGTCCGGGGCAGCGTGGTGGAATCCACCGGCGACGTGCTCCGGGTGCCGGTGGGTGACGAGCTGGTGGGCCGCGTGATCGACGGCTTCGGAAACCCCATCGACGACCAGGGCCCCATCCGCTGCGACCGGCACTACGCGGTGCAAAACATTCCCTCAAACCCGCTCTCCCGCCCCCGGATCGACGAAAAACTGTCCATCGGCGTTCGGGCCATCGATTCGCTCCTGACCTGTGGCAAGGGACAGCGCATGGGCATCTTCTCCGGCAGCGGCGTGGGCAAGAGCACGCTCCTTGGCATGATGCTTCGAAACGTCGCGGCCGATGTCAACGTGGTCGCGCTGGTGGGCGAGCGAGGCCGCGAGGTTCGGGACTTCATCGAAAAGGACCTGCAGAAAGAGGGCATGGGCCGATCGGTGCTGGTGGTGGCCACCAGCGATCAGTCGGCCATGATGCGGCTCAAGTGCGCGATGACCGCCACCACCATCGCCGAGTACTTCCGGGACCAGGGCAAGGACGTGCTCCTCGTGATGGACTCGCTCACCCGCTTCGCGATGGCCCAGCGCGAAATCGGCTTGGCCATCGGAGAACCCCCGGTGGCGAGAGGCTACACCCCTTCGCTGTACGCGCTTTTGCCAAAGCTTCTGGAGCGGTCGGGCAAGTTCGCCAGCGGCTCGATCACCGGCTTCTACACGGTGCTGGTGGAGGGCGACGACGTCAACGAGCCGATCTCTGACACCGTGCGCGGCATCCTGGACGGCCACATCGTACTGTCCCGTCAACTGGCGATGCGCAACCAGTACCCCGCCATCGACATTCTGGCCTCCATCAGCCGCCTGATGAACGAGATTGCGCCCCAGGACCACCTGCAAATGGCTTCCTCCATCCGCGCGGTGCTGTCAGCCTACTATGAGAATATCGACCTGATCTCCATCGGCGCCTACAAAAACGGAACTAACGCCAAGATTGACCACGCCATCGCCAACATCGAACGGATCAACGCCTTCCTCCGGCAGGACATCAACGAGAAACTGACCTTAGAACAAACCCTGCAGCAGATGCAGAAAATCGCCACCCAGGGACGATAGACCGTGGAGGTCAGAATGAAGCGCTACGAGTTTGGACTGCAAAAGGTGCTCGACTACGACAAATTCCTCCAGAAAAACGAAGCCGACACCATGAATCTCCTGCAGGCGGAATATCTCGAAATGAAGGAAAAGCACGACCAGCTGTCCGGCGAGTACCTGGAGCTCAAACGGCAGTACCAGGAGGATTGCGAGCAAGGCCAGAACGCGGGCAAGGCCGCCGCAACCGGCCGCTACATCATGGAGGTGGCGCAAAGGCTCGTCAAGAACCGCGCCCAGCTGCAGGAGCAGCTGAACCGCATCGAAGTGCAGCGCGAAAAGCTGGTGGCCGTCACGCAGGACAAAGAGATGATCGAAAAACTGCGCGCCCACTCCTGGGAGAGCTACCGGGCGGCCGAGCGCAAGAGCGACGAACTGTTCATCGAGGACTTCCTGTCCAACAAGGCCGCCCATACGAACGCCTGAGGGCCAGGCGTGGAAAGAAGGTGATCCCCATCCTGACAGCGGCAGCGGTTGTCTCGCCCGTCCAGCTCCCGGCGGAGGGCGCGGCGGAGGCGGCGGTTCCAAAGTCCCCGGAGAACGCCTTCGGTACGGCGGTGGAGCGGGCCTTTGCCAAGGGCGGACCGGACGCCCGGCAGGGTGCAAAGGCGCAGCCCCCAGAAGAAGCGGAAGGACGCAAGGCCGGGACGGACCCGGCAGCCAGCGCTTGGGCGGCGGGATGGGTCCTCCAGCCGACGCGGCTTGCCCCCCTCGCGCAGGAACAAACCGTGCAGGCGGCAAGCCCGGCGCTTTCTCTGAGCGCGGCGGCAAATCCGGCGGGCGCGACGAACATCCCGGACGCAACGAGCAGCCCGGTCATCCAGTTCGGCGCGACCGGATACCCTGCGGGCGCGATGGCCACTCCTGGCTCGGCGATCAACCCGGCAATCTCGTTCGGCGCAACTGGATACCCGGCGGGCGCAATGGCCTCTTCAAACTCGACGGTCAGCTCGGCCACCCTGTTCGGTACGGCTGGAACCTTCGCAGGCGCGATGGCCACACCGAGCGCAACCGTCAACCCGTCAATCCCGTTCGGCGCGGCCCGATACCCCGCGGACGGGACGACCTCTCTGAGTGCGGCAATCAGCCCGGCCATCCCGTTTGGCGAAGCCGGATACCCGGCGAGCGCGATGAGTTCTCTGGGCGCGGCCAGTCCGGCGGGCGCGATGATCTCCTCAAGCGCAACCGTCGGCATGGCAAACGTGGTGAATCCGTTGGGCGCGGCCGGGAATCCGACAAGCAGGCCGGTCCCTCAAGGCGCGGCAAACTTCGCCGATATGGCAAGGCCGGAGCGCATGGTGAAAGATCTCGGGAACACGGCGGCCCTTTCGGACTCAGTGGTCCTCCCCGATCCCGCGGCCCCCAGCGGCGTGGCAAACCCAGCAAACACAAGACTTCAGGGGAACAGGGCAAATCTGGCAAGGGCGGCGGAAGGAAGCATGGCAATCCCGGCGGATGCGCCGTCCGTCCCGACGGACAAGGTTCTCTCAGTCGATGCGCGCGCCGCTTCAGTGGGTCTGGCGGATGCAAGGATCGTATCGCAGCAGTCCCCTACCGGTGAACGGACCGCCCCTCTGGAGCAAGCCCATGCGGGGCGGACAGCCTTCACGGATAAGGTGGTCGCGCGGCAGGCCGAAGACGGCACAACCTCCACAGCGGTCGCGGAGTTCAAGGCCACTCCAGAACTCAAGGATGCGACGGTGTCCGAATCTGGCGACAGGCCGGAGGAGGCCGCAAGGCCCGGAATCGCAGGGACCACGAAGCAGGAGGTTCTCCCGGAGCTCAGGGCGGCAAAGCCCGCCATGCGGGCGTTGCCGGAAGCGCTTTCAGAATCCAGGCCGGGCGCGGCGGTCAATGCGGCCCCGGCGCAGCAGCCCGCGGTGACGGCGGGCGCGGCGGCGCCCAAGCCGGAAGCCCTGCCATCAGCCGCCTCCGCTCTTCAGGTCGCTCAGGATGTCGGGGCGGATCTGGCGGAACCGGCCGCGGAGGGCGGGTCCGTCGCGGAACCCAAGGCATCCGGCCGGGAGATGGCCGCGTCCCCCGGAGCTGATGCGGCACGGGCCGGAAGCGCGCAGGCAGAAGGTGAAGCGGCCCAGACCGCCGGACAGTACGCCCGGGTGCAGGCGGTGGCGCGGCAGGAGACGGCTGTGAATCCGCAGCCCTTCGAGGCGGAGCCGGAAAGGGAGCGCACGCCGCAGACCGCGGGAGTGAAGCGCCCGGAAGGCGATCCGGCGGGCGCGCCGGGGGCGGTTTGGACGGCCCACGCGGGACAGGGTGCGCCGCGGACGGAGCAGACCGGCGCGGCAGCCCCCACGGATGCTCCGCGTTCCACCTTCGAACCGAACGCGGCGATGCAGCTGGCCAGGGCGACCGCAGGCGCTTTGAGCCGGGGCGAGAGGGAGTTCCGCCTGAGGCTTCGCCCGGAAGGCATGGGCGAGGTGGCGGTCACGATCAGCGCCCGCGATCGCGACCTGCATCTGACGATCCGTGCCGCCTCAGAATCCACCCGGGACCTGATCCTGAACCAGATCGGCGGGTTAAGAGAGGAACTGACGGCCGGCGGCTACCATCTGAACGGCTTCAGCGTGGATGTGTCGGGCGGCGGCGGCCAAGGTGGCCAGACTTTCACCTTTCAGCAGGATCCGGGGCGACAGAGTGGGCAACGGCCGGAAGCGCGCCCGGAGGCACGGCCCGGCGGAGCGCCCCCTCCGAAGGAAGCGCCGCGCGCCGGGGCGCCGGAAGCCCGCGCTGGCGCGATCAACTACAGGATTTAGCGGCGCAAGCCATTGGGAGGAGGGATTTCCTTGGGCGTAGAGGGTATCAGTTCGGCCCTGAGCGCGCAGACGTCGGGCTCGCAAGCCGCCAGCTTCGGCAATTCCAACCTGACGATCAGCGACTTTTTCCAGCTAATCGCGGCGCAGCTGCAAAATCAGAGCATGTACGACACGGTGGACAACGCGGAATTCATGTCGCAGATGGTTCAGTTTTCGACGCTCTCGCAGATGGAGGAACTCTCGGGCGCGTTCCAGACCAACCTGGCGGTGTCGATGATCGGCAAGACCGTCAACGTGACGGCGGAAAACGACCAGGGCGTCCGACAGACCGCGACGGGCGTCGTGTCGCAGGTAAGTTACAACGAGGGAAAGCCCCAGCTGCTGGTCAACGGCACGTACTACAAGATGGCCGACGTGACCGAAGTTGGGATAAGCAATACCGCCGTGGCGGCGCAGTGAAACGGAGGAGTACACCATGATTCGTTCTTTGTATTCGGCGGTTTCGGGACTCAAGGGGCACCAGACCATGTTGGACGTCATCGGCAACAACATCTCGAACGTCAATACCGCCAGCTTTAAGTCCAGCCGGGTCATCTTCTCGGACCTGTACTACCAGACGCTGGCGGGCGCAAGCGCGCCCGGCGGTACCGTGGGCGGCAGCAACCCCACTCAGATCGGCTACGGCTCGCTGGTAAGCTCCATCGACGTGGCCAACTCCCGCTCCTCCTTCCAGCAGACCTCCCGGTCGCTGGACGTGTACATCGCAGGCGAGGGCTACTTCGCGGTTCAAACCGGCACCACCACCAGCTACACCCGGTTGGGCGCTTTCTCGTTCGACTCGCTTGGAAACCTTGTGGACGCCAGTGGCAACAGCCTTCTGAACTTGGCGGGCGCTCCCATCAACATCCCCAACATCGCCAACTACACCAGCATCTCCATCCAGCCGGACGGCAAGATCAGCGGCACCAACTCCGTCACCGGGGCCATCGACCAGCTGGGTCAGCTGGGCATCGCGGTGTTCCCGAACCCTAATGGCCTGCAGCAGCAGGGTACCTCCTATTTCACTGAGACGGTCAACTCCGGCACGCGCGGCCCCCTGGTGGCGGCCGGCAACGCCAACCC
>JAEVZE010000306.1 GCA_023392395.1 Bacillota bacterium | reverse complement strand
CCCCACCAGTTCCAGCGCGTCGCCCACGTCGCCGCCGATGACCGGCAGGAGGCTGTCCACCGCGTACTTGGCGGTGCGGATCGACGCGCCGTCCTGCCCCCCGCCCAGGAGTCCCTGGACGCTCAGTACGCCCATCATCACCGTCGAACACAGCCCCAGCGTCCACTTGCACAGGCTTGCGATCAGCCCCGTCATGCCGCTCAGCTTCACGCTGTCAGACAGGTTCCCCGCCACGATCAGCGCCGCGCAGCAGCCGCACAGCGGCAGGATCAGGTGCTCGATGGCCCAGCCCAAGAGCCCGCCCATCAGGGACGCCGCGGGCGAGAGCGCCGCGGCGGTGGCCGCGCGTCCCGTGGCCGCCAGAAGCGCCGTGAGCGCCGGAAACAGCGCGTCGCACAGCTTCACCGTCAAATCCACCGCCTGACGCGCCTGATCGACGGACCGGACCGCCAGCCCCACCACCACCGCCGCGGCCGCCAGATAGCACACTGTGCCCGCCGCACGGGAAGCCGCGCCGTCGCCGGTCAGCCGCTTCAGAATCGCCAGCGCGATGGACGGCAGGCACAGCGCCAGCATCCACGCGCCCGCGGCGGAGAGCCGCTCTCTGGCGATACGTCCCGCTTCCTTCAGCGCCTGGTTTGCGTCCAGCTTGATCTCGCCGGAGGCCAGGCCCTTCAGCATCGCGCCTACGTCGAAGTTGACCTCGTCCGCGACCGACTGAAGCCGGGAGGTGTCCACCGCCTTCAGTGCGTCGTCCAGCGACTGCGCGCACGCGCCGGGGCCTGGGAACAGCATCAGGAGCATCAGCGCCGCCCAGAGAAAAAGGCGCTTCACGGCATCAGCGACGCCAGGCGCGTCACCAGGCTGGTGATCAGCGGCACGCTCATCGCGGCCAGAGCCACCCGCGCGCCCAGCTCGATCCGCCCGGCCAGCGCGCTCTCGCCCGCGTCCCGGGACAATTGCGCGCCGAACTCGGCGATCAGCGCGATGCCCGCAGCCCTGAGCATGATCAGGGTCGACTCCCCGGAGACGCCCGCGCCCGAGGCCAGCGCTCGTGCGGCGTCGGCCACCGTTTTGAGGTCTCCTACCGCCATCAGAAACGCCACTGTGCCCGCCGCCATCGCCACCGCCGCCGCCATCTCGGGTCGATCGACCCGGAGCATCGCCGCCACCAGCGCAGCCGCCACGCACAAGAGCACCAGCCGAACGACCTCCACAGGCATCCCTCCGTTCGGTAAAGGCGTCAAAAAGCCGTGAGGGTTTTTTGACGCCCTGCTTAGTACAGGTTGAAGATGCTCTTGACGCTGGTGAAGAAATCGCTGACCAGGTTGGCCACCATCAACAGTACGATCACTAGGCCCGTCAGCGTCGTCAGCATCGCCATGTCGTCCCGCCCGGCCCGGGAGAGCACCTGCGCCAGCACCGAGACCAGTACCCCGATGGCCGCAATCTTGAACACCAGGTCGACGCTCAAGCGCATTCCCTCCTACTGACCGTCTGCACTCCAAATTTGGCTCTCATCATTCCCGGCAATCCGCGCGCCGGGAACGCGCCCTCCATGCTCTACATGAGCAGTATCGCCAGCGACAGCCCGGTGAGGAACCCCAGCGTGGCGTACAGCTTGCTCTCCTCCCGGGCCTTTTTGTCTGCCTCGCGCTTGAGCCCTTCCAGCGATTCCAGCGCGCCGGAAAGCAAGATGCGCTGCTGCGCCGCGCCGCTCTCGCCCAGGCCGTCAAACAGCTCGCCCAGCGCCTGAAGGTCCGGCGCCGTCAGGCAATCCAGCACAGCGCCGCGTCCGGTCAGCGTCGCCGACGCGCGCCGCCACGCCGCGCCCGCGCCGCAGCCCGCCATCGACTCTGAAACCGCCTTCATCGCCGGATGCCCGTTTCGAAGCGCCTCGCGCAGCGGCAACAGCTTGTCCAGCATGTCCACCCGGAGCCTTTGCACGCTGTCCGACAGCTCGCCCAGCGCCTTCGCCCTGCGCACGCAGGCCCCCGCCACCGCCCGCCCGGCCAGCGCGCAGGCGACTGACAAAAGCACCGCCGCGATCAGCCGCAGCATCATGCCCGTCCCTCCCGCGCGTCCACGATTTCCAGGATCTTTCCAGGCGCACCGCCCAGTACGGCGAAGCACTCGAACAGCCCGTCCGCAAAAAGGGGCGCAAGACCCCGCTTCCTGCGGGCCGAGGATATGTCCTTCGCGTGAGCCGACGCCAGCACCATCACGCCCGCGCAGGCCGCCTCGTACACCGCCCGCGCATCTCCCTCGTCGCCCAGCTCGTCCGTCACCACCACGTCGGGAGCCATGGAACGGACCAGCCGCTCGATCAATTGCGCCTTGTCCGCCCCGGTGGCCACGTCGCACCGGGGGCCCAGCGCCATCGTCGGCAGACCGTCCAGCGCGGGCGCGGACAGTTCCCCCCGCTCGTCGGCCAGCGCCACCCGGTAACCCCGGAGCGAGAGCTGCCGCGCCGCGTCCCGGAGCATCGTGGTCTTGCCCAGTCCAGGGGGCGACAGGATCAGCGCGCTTTTCAGCCTGCCGCCATCGATCAAGTGGGGCATCAACCCATCGGCCGCCCCAGGAATCGCCCGCGCCACCCGGATGCACATCGAAAGCGCGCCGGTCAGCGCCACCACGCCGCCCTTGTCGGAGGCATACCGCCCGGTGAGCCCCACCCGGTGACCCTCCGGCAGCGTGAAGAAGCCCTGGCGGATGCGCTCCTCACAGGCGTAGATCGAATAGCCGGTCATCTGTAGGAGCAGCTCATCCAATTCCTGCTTTGTGACCTCTGGCCCGATCAGCTTCGCAGCCGCCACGCTGCGTGCCTCCACCGGCTGGCCAGCCCTCAGGCGCACCTCGGTCAGCGCCTGCTCGCCGGACAGCCTGTCCCTCAACAGCGGGAAATCGTCAAACACGCGCGCCCCCTCCCGCATTCTATGCCCCGCGAGGCGGGCGTATTCTTATAGAAGGTACTGCAACGCCACCACCAGCGCCGCCCCCGGCAGCCCCAGAAAGCCTACCGACAACGCCGTGAAGGGGTTGATTGCGACGTAGATTCCGGTGATGCCGCTCAGTTGATTGATCAGCCACAGCGCGAGCGCTCCCATCAAGCCGCCCGCGATCAAACGCCAGAGGAATCGCATTGGCACCAGCAAAAGCCATCCAATCGCGTACAGAAGTCCCAGTCCCAGCGCGAACGACACCACCAGCTCCCACGGGATCCGCATCGCCCCCACCCCCCTTCCCGCAGTAAAAGCTATGCCGTAGGGGCGGAGAAAATCCGCTTGACGGCTTTTCTCCGCGAAGGAATCCGGGTGAAGTCTGCGGGAGCCTGAAATCCTCACGAATTTCCGGGCGGCTCTCTGACGGAAGGAATTGTTTCCGATCCCAGTGAGCGCACTGGGATCGGAGCATTGGAAACCCTGAGGGTTTTTCAATGCAAAGGAAGAGGTTCTGCGCAGGCCTGAAATTCTGAGGAATTTCCGGGCGGCCTGCTGACTTACGGTATTGTTTCAGGAACCAGTATGCGCACTGGTTCCTGAAACACGTTCCCTGCGCACCAGTCGCCGGGAACGAAATAAGGTACGAGGGGGTAACCGATTTAGCAAAACGAAGCAAATTGGCATTTTGTTAGCACTCTCGATTTTTGAGTGCCAAATTAACTTGACATGCGCCGCCCGTTTTCATAAAATATGGTCATCCCCATGC
>JAEVZE010000285.1 GCA_023392395.1 Bacillota bacterium | reverse complement strand
GTTCCGGGATACCGGCATTGGCCGCGAGGGGTACTCCCTGATCGGCCAGGGCCGTATCGACGAGATCCTGTCGGGCAAGTCCGACGAACGCCGCCGCGCCTTTGAAGAGGCGGCGGGCATCGTCAAGTACAAGGCCCGCAAGGCCGAGGCTGAAAAGCGCATCGAGAACACGCGCCAGAACCTGGAACGCGTGGACGACATCCTGCGGGAATTGGACGCGCGGCTCGCGCCGCTGGCCGCCCAGAGCGAGGCCGCGCGCGAGTACATCACGCTCCGAGAGGAACTGAAAAAGCTGGACCTGAACGCCTTTCTCGTCCGGTCGGACCGCCTGTCCGAGCGCACGAACGAGCTGACCGCCGCCTACGAGGCGCTGTCCGACTCCCTCGCCGATGCCACCAGCCGCCAGCAGGCGCTGGTCGAAGCCCGCGAGCAGGCGCAGGAAGAACTGGCCGGCCTTGAGGCCGAAGCCGCCGCCGCCCGCGAGCGGGTACAGGCGCTGATTCAGGATGTGGAGTCCCGCGAAGGCGCGTCGGGCGTACTGCGAGAGCGCATCGCGTCGGGCGAGAGGGATCTGAACCGGCTCGTAAGCCAGGCCGCCGCCGCCCGGGAGGGCGACGAGGGCGTAGCCGCGCGGCTTGAAGCGCTCTCCGAGCGCATCGCCCAGGAGGAACAGGCGCTGTCGGGCGCGTCCGGCGAAAAGCAGGCGGGCGAAGCCCAGCTTACCGCGCGGGAGAAGGCCGACGCCGATGCCGAGGGCCGGATCGAGGCGCTCAAGGCCGAATTGATCGAGGCCATGAACCGCCTGAGCGACGTGAAGAGCGAGGCCGCGAGGCTGGGCGCCATGCGCGCCGCGCTGGCCCAGCAGATCGAAAAGCTCAAAAGCGGCCAGGGAATCGACCTTGAGGCGGAGGACAGTCTCCGCGACGCTCGAAACGAGGCCACCGGACGCCTCGAAGAGGAGCGCGCCCTCAAGGCCCAGTTGGACGAAGAAACCGCCTGCAGCGCCCAGCGTGTGCGGGAATCGGGCGAGCGGTACGAGGAATCCACCTCCCGCCTTTCCAGCCTCTCCGCCGAACGCCAGCAGACTGCCTCCCGCCTCACCATGCTGGAGGAGATGCAGCGCGACTTCGAGGGCTACCAGCACTCGGTCAAGAACGTGCTGCTGCAGGCCCGCCGCTCGGCGGGTTCCGGCGTTCGCGGCGTGGTGGCCACGCTGATCCGCGTTCCGGAGCATCTGGAGCGTGCGCTCGACATGGCGCTGGGCGGCGCATTGCAGAACATCGTGGTCGACCGCGAAGAAGACGCCAAGCGGATGATCGACTACCTGCGCGTCAACCGGCTGGGCCGGGCCACCTTCCTTCCGCTCTCCGCCGTGCGCGGGCGCACGTTGGACGCAAGTGAGCGAAAGGTGCTCACCATGCCCGGCTGCTTAGGGTTAGCCAGCGAGCTGATCCAGTACGACCCGGTCTACCGCGGCGTGGTGGAGAACCTGCTGGGCCGCACGGTGGTGGCCAAGGACCTGGACGCGGGCATTGCCATCATGCGCGCCGGACACCACGCGTTCCGTCTGGTCACGCTGGAGGGCGACGTGATGAACCCCGGCGGCTCGATGACCGGTGGCAGCGTGCAGTCCCGGATGACGAGCCTCCTCACCCGGGAGCGCGAAGTGGACGCCCACAAGGCGCAGATTGTCCAATTGGACAAAGAGATCACGTCGCTTCGCGAGGCGGTGGAGGTGCTTGAAGCCGAGCGCGCCGAGCTCAAAAAAGAGCGCGCTCTCCTGTTCGAGCAGCTGCACCAGCAGGAGATCGCCGTCGCCCGCGAGGAAGCGCACCTCTCCGCCGCCGAGGCGGAGTTAAGCGCCCACCTGAAGCGCGCGAAGGCCGCGGACGAGGAGCGCGAGCGGCTGAACGAGCAGTACTCCGACGTGGAAACCGCGCTCTCCCGCATCGACGGCCGCGAGGGCGGCGAGGAACGGGCGGGAAGCCAGAAGCGGGAAGAGATCGCGCTTCTTCAAAAGGCACTGGCCCGGAGCCGGGCGGAAACCGCCGCGCTCCGTCAGCAGGTGCTGGACCGGAGCGTGAAGCTCGCCGCCCAGTCGAGAGGCTTGGACGCGCTGAAGGCGGACCGCGACCGGCTGAAGTCAGAGCGGGGCGACCTGAAAAAGCTGCTGTCGGGCAGCGAGGCGGAAAAGGCCGCCTCGGAAGCGCGCCTGGCGGCGGACCGGGAGGCGCTGAGCGCCTCCGAAGCGGCGCTCAAAACCGCCAAGCAGGCGCTGGACGCCGCCCGAAAGGAATTTGATCGGCACGACCGCGCCCGCACCGGCGCGCAAAAAGCGCTGGAGCAGCTGATGGACGAGGCCGACCGGCTTCGCGTGACGGCCGAGGAATTGTCCGACAAGTGCCACCGGGCGGAGATGCAGAAATCCCGCGTGGAGGCCGAGTGGAAGCAGCTCACCGACCGCATCTGGGAAGACTACGAGTTGACCTACGAGGGCGCGGGCGGCTTCCGGGACGATTCGTTTAAGCTGGGCGAGGCGGAGAAGCGCATTTCGGAGATCCGCGCCCGCATCCGCGAGATGGGCTCAGTCAACGTGTCGGCGGTGGACGAGTACCGGGAGACCAAGACCCGGCACGACGAATTGTCCGCCCAGCGGGAAGACCTCACCAAGGCGGAGGCCGATCTGGCGGGAATCATCCAAGATCTCACGAGCCGGATGGAGAAGCAATTTGTCGAGCAGTTCGAGTGCCTCAACCGCTTCTTCCAGCAGACCTTCGTGAAGCTGTTCGGCGGCGGCCGGGCGCACCTCAGACTGGAGGACCCGCGCGACCCGCTGAACTGCGACATCGAGGTGGCGGCGCAGCCGCCGGGCAAGAAGCTGACGCTGCTCTCGCTGCTGTCTGGCGGCGAGCGGGCGCTGACCGCGATCGCGATCCTGTTTGCGATGCTGGAGCTCAAGCCAACGCCGTTCTGCTTCCTGGACGAGATCGAGGCGGCGCTGGACGACGCCAACATCGACAACTTTGCCGACTACCTGCGCGCCTACTCCCGCAGCACCCAGTTCGTGGTGGTCACTCACCGAAAGGGCACCATGGAGCGGTGCGACTCGCTGTACGGCGTGTCGATGGAAGAAAAGGGTGTTTCCCGAATGGTCTCTCTGAAGCTGAACAAGAACTGATAACGGAAAGGACGTGTCACCCTTTGGGCCTCTTTGATCGAATCAAGCAGTCGATGGGCAAGACCCGGGCCAACGTGTCCGACCGCATCGACCAGCTGGTGGACGCCTCGCCCCTGATCGACGATAGCTTCTACGACGACCTGACCGACATCCTGATCATGGCGGACGCAGGCGTCAAGACCAGCGAAATGATCATCACGAAACTGCGCGAGAAGTGCAAGGCCGATGGCATCAAGACCACCGGCCCGGCCCGCGAAGCGCTGAAGATGATCGTCGCCGACATGATGGGCTCCGAGCCCATGCGGCTGGTTTCCCCCATGGTGGTGCCGGTGATCGGCGTCAACGGCGTGGGCAAGACCACTTCCATCGGAAAATTGGCCTCCCGCATGAAGACGGTGGGCCGCAAGGTGGTCATCTGCGCGGGCGACACCTTCCGCGCCGCCGCCGCGGATCAGCTGACCGTCTGGGCCGAGCGGGCGGGCGTGCCGCTGGTCAAGCACCACGAGGGCGCGGACGCCGCCGCCGTGGTCTACGACGCGGTACAGCTGGCCAAGGGCCGCAACGCGGACGTACTCATCATCGACACCGCGGGCCGCCTGCACAACAAGGCGCACTTGATGGAGGAGCTGAAAAAGATCAGCCGCGTGGTGGAGCGCGAGTTCCCGGAGGCTATCGTCAAGGGCCTGCTCGTCATCGACGCCACCACCGGCCAGAACGGCCTGACCCAGGCGCAGGTATTCAAGGACGCGGCGATCCTGGATGGCATCATCCTGACCAAGCTGGACGGTACCGCCAAGGGCGGCATCGCGCTGGCCATCCGGGGCGAACTGGGCCTGCCGGTACGGTACATCGGCATCGGCGAAGGTCTGGACGATCTGGAACCCTTCGACGCGAAGGCGTTTGTGGAGGCGATATTCTAGCGTCGCCAAGGCGACGCTGCTAATGAAAGCCGCATGGCGGATTTCATTGGCATAGGGAACGGCACAGGCCCTGCACGCCAAGGCTTGCGGGCGGGCCTGCGCGCAACAAGGAATGGGCAACCTCCGGCCGTACATGCCGTTCGACTTTTCGCCATGGTCGCCTCGTTCGCTTCCGCTCCTGTGGCTCCCTGTCTCAAAGAACCTCCACCTCGCTGGAAGCCGCCACAGGCGGCGCTCGGTTCCGGTTCCTCCGGTTGCCGTGAATCAATCGGGGGCCGAGGCCCCCGAACCCCGGGAATGGGACCGGCGCGGCATTACGCTCCAAATTGATTGGGTAACAGAAAATTCATCGAACCCAACGCCCCAGAACCCCGGATAAAGTGGAACCCGCGCAAGATTTCATCCATCAAAAATTCATGCAAGGTTTTACAACGGCGAATTGCTCTCTCCGAAAGCCTTTTGAGGTGCAACCATGAAGCCTCGGTTTAACCGCCACATCGAGTTGTTCGACGAGCGCGGTCTGGACGAACAAACCATCCGCACGCTGCGCCTGTTGATCGGGGGCGTGGCGGGCGGCGTCGTCTGGGCCAACATCACCACCGGCGTCGCCATCAGCGGCTACATCAAAGCGCTGGGCGCGTCCGACTTCCTGTACGGTCTATTGATGGCACTGCCGCCGCTGGCCAACGCGTTCCAGCTGCTGGCCAGCTACATACTGGAACGCACTTGCAAGCGCAGGCAGATGATGCTGGCCTTCGGCCTCGTCCAGCGGCTGATCTGGATTCCCTTCGGCTTGATCCCCTTCCTCCTGCCCATGTCCGGCGGCGCTCTGCGAATGTGGGCGGCGGTGGTGATGGTGCTGGTCAGCTCGGTCTCGGGCCCGTTCATCAATGTGGCGTTCTACTCCATCTGCTCGGACGTGATTCCGCTTCGGATCCGCGGGCGGTATTTCGCGGTGCGCAGCCGCATTTCGACGATCGTGGGCATGGTATTTGGCTTTGCGATAGGCGCTCTCCTGGACGCGCTGCCCGGCTTTACCGGCTACGCGGTGGTGTTCACCATCGCAGGGCTGGCAGGTTGCCTGGACATCCTTTCCTACGCGCTGATGCGCCTGCCGCCGATGCACGCGCCCGCGGTCAAGACCGGCCTGACCCAGATGATCCGGCCGGTACTTCGCGACCGCAAATACATGCGCATGGTGGGCGCGCTGACGGCCTGGATGTTCTCGGTGCAGATCGTCGCGCCTTACTTCAACGTGTACATGCTGGAAAACATGCGCATGACCAACTTCGAGATCACCGTGGCCAGCCAGATCGTCAGCAACCTCTTTCTGGTGCTGGCGGTATCCCGGTGGGGCGTGGCGCTGGACAGCTACGGCAGCCGCCCGGTCTTGACGGTGGGCGCGTTCTTGACCTCCTTTGCGCCGTTTTTCTGGACCCTGATCGGCCCCCGGATGGTGTGGGCGGTGGCGCTGGTCAACGTGCTCAGCGGCGCGACCTACGTGGCCATCGACCTTGGCGCGCAGAACCTGTTCATGGCGCAGGCCAAGGGCGAGAACCGCTCGATGTACATCGCGCTCTACTTCTTCTTTACGCAGCTGGTTGGCCTGGCGCTGGGCTCGGCGGTGGGCGGATGGCTGTTGGATAACGTCATGTACCGCGTGGAAGCATACCATCTGGTGATCTTGGGCACGCCGATCTCCCGCTACAACGTGCTGTTTATGATTTCAGGCATTCTACGCCTGATCACGGTCTTCTTCCTGCTGCCCGGCATTCACGAAGAAGGCGCGGCCAGCGCAAGCGACGTGGCGAACGATATGGCCCGCGCCGTCCGCCGCTACGCCCGCGAAGTGCGCGTCACCATGCATCGAAGAAATTTGCGCAAGCGGCTCAATCAACACGAACAGGAGGGCATCCACCTTGACATCGACGAATAAAAAGCGCCCGGAGCTCGCCGAGAAGGACACCTGGCGCCTGGAGGACATCTTCCCGACCGACGAGGCGTGGGAGCGGGCGTTTGAGGCCTGCCGCGCGTCGGTTCAGGGGTTTTCCCGCCACCAGAGCGCGCTTGGCGCGCGCGACAACCTGCTTCAGGCGCTGAGGGACTTCTTCGGTACGGCGCAGGAGGTCACCAGACTATTCGCCTACGCCAAGATGCGCAGAGACGAGGACAACACCCGCGCCCGCTACCAGGCGCTGACCGACCGGGCCACCACGCTGTCGGTGGAGTTCTCGACGGCCTCCTCCTTCCTGACACCGGAATTGATCGCGCTCCCGCCAGAATACCTGGCGAAGTGCGAGGCTGATCCGGAATTCAAGGACTACCGCATGTTCTTCACCGCCATCGAGCGCGCCCGGCCCCACACGCTGTCGGCCGCGGAGGAGCGCATCGTCGCGATGGCGGGCGAATTGGGCGCTTCCCCCAGCGTCATCTTCGACATGCTGACCGACGCCGACATGAAGTTCCCGGAAGTGCCGGACGGCGAGGGTGGCATGGCGCCGCTGACCCACGGCAGCTACATCACCCACATGATGAGCGGCGACCGCGCGGTGCGAAAGGCCGCCTTCACCGCGATGTACGAAACCTTCCGCGGTTATTCCTCCACCGTGCCGTCCATCTACGCCGCGTCGGTCAAGGCGGATCTGTTCTCCGCCCGGGCGGCCAAGTTTGAAAGCGCGCGGGAGGCCTCGCTCTACCAAAACGACGTGCCCGTCTCCGTCTACGACAGCTTGATTACGGCGGTTCATCATCACCTGCCGGCGCTGGACGACATGTTGCGCTTCCAGATGCGGCGGCTGGGGCTGCATGACCCCGCCATGTACGACGTGTACGCGAAGATGCCGGGCGAGTTCGCCATCGACCTGCCCTTTGAGGATGCCTACGCCCTGGTGGTCGAGGCGCTCGCACCGCTGGGGACGGACTATCAGGACACGCTGCGAAGGGCGGTCGCGGAGCGCTGGATCGACCCGTTTGAGAACGAGGGCAAGTCCTCCGGCGCGTACTCCTGGGGCACGTACGAGACCCATCCCTACGTGCTGATGAACTACCACGAAACGCTGGAGGACCTTCTGACCATCGCCCACGAGATGGGGCATTCGCTGCACACCTTCTTAAGCGCGAAGACTCAACCCGCGCCGATGGCGGATTATTCGCTGTTCGTGGCGGAGGTGGCCTCCACCGTCAACGAGGTGCTGGTCCTGATGTACCTGATGGACAAGCACCCGGAAAAGAGCGCGCAGGCGTACCTGCTGAACAACCTGCTGCAGGCCTACCGCACCACGCTGTTTAGGCAGACCATGTTCGCCGAGTTCGAAAAGGCCGCGCATGAAATGGCCGAACGGGGCGAGGCGCTGACCGGCGAGAGCCTGAACGAGCTTTACGCGGCGCTCAACCGCACGTACTACCCGTCCATCGAGCAGACGGACCTGATCCAGTACGAGTGGATGCGCATCCCCCACTTCTACAACGCCTTCTACGTGTACCAGTACGCCACCGGCTTCTCCGCCGCGATGGCCATTGCAAGCCTCATCCGCGAGCAGGGCGCGCCGGCGGTCGAGCGCTACAAGCAATTCCTGTCGTCAGGTGGCAGCCTCTTCCCCATCGACGCGCTCAAGCTGGCCGGGGTTGATATGTCCACGCCCGAGCCCGTCGAGCGGGCGCTGAACATGTTCGAACAGCTGCTCTCGCGCTACAAGCAGGCCGCGGAGTAAGAACGAGAGAACGCCAAGGGGCTCCGCCCCTTGGAACCCCGCAAGGGGGATGATCCCCCTTGACCCTGCACTAAAAGAATTCTATAAAGGCAAAGGCGCCGGAGAGCCGCTGTGCGGAATTCCGGCGCAATTCTACAAAAGAAGGCGCTTTCTTTCATGGTCGTATTGCCCCAACTGATTATGCTGTTCTCAATCGCGGGCGTCGGCGCGCTGCTAAGGAAAAAAGGCGTCGTCACCGATCCTGTGGTCAAGGGGATCAGCGACATCGTAACGCTGGCAACCAACCCGGCCCTTCTGATCATGGTCACCCAGCACGAGTACACGCCCGGTACACTCGTCAGCTTCCTGCACGTGCTCTGGATCGCCACGCTGGCGATGGCGCTGATGATGGTCGTGATCTACGCCGCTTGCCGCCGCCAGAGCGAAAAGGTGCGCCCGATCATGGCGATGCTGGCGGTCATGCCCAACGCGGGCTTTATGGGCCTGCCGATCCTCCAGGCGGTGTACGGCGATCTGGGCGCGCTGTATCTGGCGGCGCTGATCGTGGCGTTCAACCTGGTGATCTGGACCGTGGGCATCGCGCTGCTTGACCGGCGCAGCTTCTCCTTCAAGGGAATGTTCAACCCAGGCTTTATCGCGGCGCTCCTGGGCACGGCGATGTTTCTGATGCGCGTGGACCTTCCAAACCTGGTGGATTCCCCGCTGAACGCGCTGGGCTCGCTCAATACGCCGCTGGCCATGCTGATCCTGGGCGCGCGGATGACCGGCTTTGCGCCCAAGGCGCTGCTCGACTGGAAGAACGCGCTGGTCTCCCTGGTCAAGCTGATCGGGATGCCGCTGGTCGTGCTGGGGCTTGCGCGACTGATCTCTTTGGACCCTGTGGCGGCGGGCACGCTGGCGCTGGCCAGCGCGATGCCCTCGGCCATCATGAGCCAGATGCTGGCCGAGCAGTACGACCGGGACGCGCTGTTCGCGGCGCAGGAGATCTCCTTCACGTCGCTCGTCAGCATCTTCACGATCCCATTGATCGTGATCATCCTTGGTGTCTAGTTTTCTGTCATTCCTTGCCCGCCTTGATACCAGTATCTCATCGCACTCTGACCCAAAAATGTCCGCGCTAGCGGGCATTTTCTTCTATGCGCGGTCAAGGGGGATCATCCCCCTTGCGGGGTCCGGGGC
>JAEVZE010000278.1 GCA_023392395.1 Bacillota bacterium | reverse complement strand
CGGAGGAGGCCGGTTTTTGCGCGGCTTCTTCGACTGGATGCTGCAAAAGGCGAACGACGCGGGGGTGTACGATGGCTCCGTGGTCGTCGTGCAGTCCACGCAGCAGGGCGTGAGCGATGCCCTGACGCGCCAGAACGGGCAGTACACCCACATCGCCCGCGGCGTGGAGGGGATCGAGATCACGCCCATCGACGTGATCTCCCGCTGCATCAAGGTGTATGAGGACTATGAGGGCTTCCTGAAGCTGGCCGAAAACCCGGACTTCCGCTTCATCGTCTCCAACACCACCGAGGCGGGCATCCGCTACGAGGCGGACGACCGGCTTTCCGACCGACCGCCCAGATCTTTCCCGGCGAAGCTGACGGCGCTTATGTACCGGCGCTTCCAATTGGGCCTGCCCGGCTTCGTGCTGCTGCCCTGTGAGTTGAACGAAAAAAACGGCGATAGCCTCAAGCGCCTCGTGCTTCAATATGCGCGGGAATGGGCGCTGGAGGATGGTTTTTCGCGCTTCGTTGAGGAAGGAAACTGCTTCTGCAACACACTGGTCGACCGGATTGTCACGGGCCTCCCGCAAGGGGAGCAAATTGACCTGGGTTATGAGGACGAGTTGGTCAACGCCAGCGAATTCTTCCACCTGTGGGTCATCGAGGGTGGCGCCCGGTATGCGGACGAACTGCCCTTGCACAAGCTGGGTCTTAACGTTTTGTGGGTGGACGACGTGACGCCCTATCACACGCGGAAAGTGCGCATCCTGAACGGCGCGCACACCGCCACCGTCTCGAGGGCGATGCTCTCCGGCATTCAGACCGTTGGCGAGGCGATCGCCGACCCCGCGTTTTACGCTTTTTGGCGAAAGACCGTGTTTGACGAGATCATCCCCACGCTGGACCTGCCCCGGGAGGATTTGATCGGCTTCGCAGAGGACGTACTGAAGCGCTTTGCCAACCCCTACATCCGCCACGAGTGGCGCGCCATCTCACTTTACTCCGCCGCGAAATTCCGCCTCCGGCTGCTTCCGTCCATTCTGGAATACGAGCGCCGCTTCGGCAAACTTCCGGAAAACCTCATGATTTCGCTTGCGAAGCTGATCGAGATGTACCGGAAGATGGACGTGCAGGACGAGGCGCGGGTGATCCAGGCGATGCGGCGCGCGACCGTCCGGGAGATCCTTGCGGACGAATCGCTCTGGGGACAGGACATCTCCCATCTGACTGGCGCGGTTGAGGCGCATTTGGGCGCGGCGGGGGAGGCGGGCGCATGAAGCCGTTCCTGGACGAGGATTTCCTGCTTGCGACGCCTACCGCGCGGCGGTTGTACCATGATGTCGCGGAACAGATGCCCATCATCGACTACCACTGCCACCTTTCGCCCGCGGAGATCGCGGAGAACATCCGCTTTCGAAACCTCGGCCACCTTCTCTTGGGCGGCGATCACTACAAGTGGCGCGCGATGAGCGCCGCAGGCTACGACAACGAGTTCATCCGTACCTCCGGCGACTTCGACCGGTTCATGGCCTACGCCAGGACCATGCCTCTTTTGATCGGAAACCCGCTGTACCACTGGACGCACCTGGAACTTAGGCGTGTGTTCGGCATCGCGGACGTGCTGAATGAAGAGACCGCGCAAGGCATCTGGGACCGGGCAAACGAAATGCTCTCCTCGGATGACTTCCGCGCGCGGCGGCTGATCGAGAGATTCCATGTGAAGATGCTTTGCACCACCGACGACCCGGCAGATTCCCTGGAACACCACCGTTTGATCGCGCGGGACGAATCCTTTTCGGTGAAGGTGCTGCCCGCTTTCCGGCCGGACAAGGCGTTGAACGCGGAGCGGGCGGGCTTCAGGGGATACATCGAGCGGCTTTCAGAGGTTTCGGGCGTCCGGATCGCCCGCGCGCAGGACGTGATCGCGGCGCTGGAGAAGCGCATCGACTATTTCCATCAGGCGGGCTGCCGCCTGTCCGACCACGCGCTGGACACTGTGCCCTTCGCGGAGCTTGACTGGGCGAAGGCGGACGCCGCGCTCTCCGCGGGGCTGCGCGGGGAACCGGTGAACCCGGAACAATTGGAACACTACCGGACGGCGATCCTGGTGGTGCTGGGCGGCCTGTACTCCGCGCGCGGCTGGGCGCAGCAGTATCACATCGGCGCGATGCGAGACGTTAGCAGCCGCATGTTCGAAAGATTCGGCCCGGATACCGGCTTTGACGCCATTCAGGACGCGCCCTTCGCCGGCAAACTTGCACGCCTCCTCGATGCGCAGGAAAAACGGGGCGCGCTGCCCAAGACCATCCTGTACACGCTGAACCCGGCGGCCAATTGCGCGCTGGCGGCGGTCACGGGATGCTTTCAGGGCGGAACACCCGGCAGGATTCAGTTCGGCAGCGCCTGGTGGTTCTGCGATCAGAAAGAAGGCATGTTGGAGCAGCTGAAGGCGCTGGCGGGCGTGGGGCTTCTGGGCCGGTTCGTCGGCATGCTGACGGACTCCCGCTCCTTTGTCAGCTACCCGCGTCACGAATACTTCCGCCGCATCCTGTGCAATCTTCTTGGCTCTTGGGTGGAAAACGGCGAATACCCGGCGGACGATGGGGCGCTTCAGCGCATTGTAAAGGGCATCTGCTACGAAAACGCCCGGGAATACTTCGGCGTGGACCTGTAAGGAGGGCGTAAAGATGCGCCTGATCCAAATTCACCCGTCCGACGACGTGGCGGTGGCCATAGAGCCGGTCGTCCGGGGAGAAACGGCGCTGGGCATCACGGCGGTGGAGGACATCCCCGCCGGGCACAAGATGGCGCTAAGGGACATCGCGCAGGGCGAGAATGTTTTGAAGTACGGCATGCCCATCGGCCACGCGAGCCGGGACATCGCAAAGGGCGCGTGGGTGCACACGCACAATCTGAAGACGAACCTGGATTCCGTGCTGGAGTACGCCTGGCATCGGGGTGAGTGCCCGGAGAGGAACCCCTTCTCCGGAACCTTTATGGGCTACGCGCGCGCGGATGGCGCGGTGGGCATCCGGAATGAACTCTGGATTTTGCCGACGGTGGGCTGCGTGAACGGCATCGCCGAAGTGCTTGCAAGGAAGGCGGACGGCGCGTTCGGAGTAAGCGTATACGCCTTTCCGCACCCCTACGGCTGCAGCCAGTTGGGGGAGGACCACCAAAATACCCAGAAGGTGCTGGCTCGCTTGGCGCGCCACCCCAACGCGGGCGGCGTGCTGGTGCTGGGCCTGGGCTGCGAAAACAACCACATCGCCGCCTTCCGGGAGGTATTGGGGGAAGTGGACGAAAACCGCGTGCGCTTTCTGAACGCGCAGGACGTGGAAGATGAGGTGGAAGAGGGGCTTCGGCTGATCCGGAAGATCGCGCGGGTCATGCGGGAGGACACGCGGACAGAGCAGGACCTCTTAAAGCTTGTGATCGGCCTCAAGTGCGGCGGTTCCGACGGACTTTCGGGCATCACGGCCAATCCGCTTCTGGGCGCGTTGTCCGACGGCGTGTGCGCGGCGGGCGGATCGGCGCTGCTCACGGAAGTCCCGGAGATGTTCGGCGCGGAGACGATCCTCATGGACCGCTGCGAGAGTGAAGCGCTGTTTCAGGACACGGTGGAAATGATCAACGGCTTTAAGCGGTACTTCGAGTCCTATGGCCAGCCGGTCTACGAAAACCCATCCCCCGGCAACGTGGCGGGGGGCATCACGACGCTCGAGGAAAAGAGCCTGGGCTGCACCCAGAAGGGCGGATGCGGTCCGGTCTCGGATGTGCTGGGCTACGCCGAGGCGCGGCGTAAACGCGGTCTGACGCTGGTGAACGCGCCGGGCAACGACCTCGCCGCCGCAACGGCGCTGACGGCCGCGGGCGCGCAGCTGATCCTGTTCACCACCGGGCGGGGTACGCCGCTGGGCGCCCCGGTCCCGACGGTCAAGATCGCCACCAACGCATCTCTGGCCTTGCGCAAGAAAAACTGGATCGACTTTGACGCAAGCCCGCTGGCGGAGGGTGCGGCGCTGGAGCGGGAGGCGAAAAGGCTCCTCAGGCTGGTGCTGGATGTGGCGTCCGGAGCGCCTTCATTGAACGAAGTACACGACGAGCGACAGATCGCGATCTTCAAAAATGGCGTGACGCTCTAGAGCAATCCACAGAAATCCCGAGTGTGCTCGGCTTGTCTTTTCCCAAGGCTGTGTCGCTGTCGGTTTGACGTAGCGCTGCTACGCCTGCACCTCGGCTCCTTGCCTTGAACGAAAATCCCGCGCCGCGCCCTCTCGTGATTTCTGCGTCTTGCGCTAAAAGCCCGGCGTCCATCGGGGAGGCGGAGTTTCCCCCGCGTCGGGGCTGTGTTTGTGAATCTCTCAAAAGTGTGATATAGTAAATATAGATTTTCTTTTGAGAGGACATACACATGCCCAAACTGGTCTCAAGCCTCGTACACGCGCAGATCATGCTGCTCAACCCTCTGCTCAAGCGCATGGATCTGAAGGCGGCGCGCATGCTACAGGATGCGCTGGGCGTGCTCGGCGCCACGGCGCTGGCCGGCGGCGTCTCTTATGTGGACGAGCCGTTTGAAGAATTTGACGCCGCCTGGGCCGTCCCGAAGGGTGCGGAGGAAGACAAAGCCATCCTCTACCTGCACGGTGGGGCGTACACGGCGGGGTGCCTTTCCTACGCGAAGGGCTTTGGCGGCGTGCTGGCGGAGACAACGGACCGCAAGGTGCTGTGCGTGGGGTACCGCCTCGCGCCGGAGTTTCCATACCCGGCCGCGCTTGATGACGCGCTCACGGCCTACCGGCGGATGCTGGAAACCTACGCGCCCGATGACATTCTGCTGGCGGGCGAATCGGCGGGCGGCGGGCTGTGCTATTGCCTGTGCCTGAAATTGAAGGAACTGGGCCTGCCGCAGCCGGGGCGCATCATCGCGCTGTCGCCGTGGACGGACCTGACAATGACCCGGGAAGGCTACCCCGCCGAGGGAGAATCGGCCGATCCGGTGCTCAGCGTGGAAGGGCTCAAGTACAGTGCCTTGATGTACGCCGGGGAGCGGGTGGACGAGCCGACGGCTTCACCTCTCTACGGAGATTTGTCCGGCCTGCCCGAGTCGCTGATTTTTGCGGGCTCGGACGAAATTCTGCTGGGCGACTCCGTCGAGATGGCGAAAAAACTTGAGCGGCAGGGCTGTGCGTGCGAACTGCACGTGGAGGAGGGCATGTGGCATGCCTACGTGCTCTATGGAATTCCGGAGGCGAAGGCAGCGCTGGAGCGGATCCGGGAATACACGGCGGATGGACAGGTAGGGGAGACGGCCCATGGCGAAGAGCAGCGGCGGAAATATACCCACATGGCTTAAGCTTGACAACGCGGCGAAGATTTATCCGGCCTCCCGGTCGCGCGGCTGGGCGGCTATGTTCCGGTTGTCCGTAACGCTGACGCAGCCCATCGACCCAGCCTTGCTGGCCAAGGCGCAGCGCACGGTGCTCAAGCGGTTTCCCACGTTTGGTTACCGTCTGCGCAGAGGTTTTTTCTGGTATTACCTGGAGCGCATGGAGGGCGAGCCCAAGCTTCAGCAGGACGTGGGCAATCCGCTGGTGCGCATGGACCTGAGGGAAAACGGCCGCTTCCTGTACCGCATCCGCTACCATGACCGCCGCATCGCGGTGGAGTTCTTCCACGCGCTCACCGATGGCACCGGCGCGCTGAGCTTCCTGCTTACGCTGGCTGCGGAGTACATTCGGCTCAAGGAGGGCGTGCGCATCCCCGCAAACGGACAGATCCTCGACTGCCGCGAGACGCCCCGCCCCGAGGAGATGGAGGACAGCTTTCTCAAGCACGCCCGCGGCGCGGGCCGCAGCCGCCGGGAGAAGCCGGCCTATCACATCACCGGCACGCCCGACCGCAGCCACTTCCTCAACATCACGACGGGCATCATCCCCTCAAAGGCCGTAGTGGACAAGGCCAAATCCTACGGGGTCAGCGTCACGGCGTTTTTGACGTCGGTGCTGATCCTGTGTTACCTGCAGATCCAGTCCGCGCAAGCCGTGCGCCGCAAGGCCCGGCTGCCCGTGAAGGTGATGCTGCCCGTCAATCTCAGAAGGTTCTACGGTTCCAGGACGCTTCGCAATTTCGCGTCCTATCTGAACGTGGGCGTGAACAGCGAATATGGAATGTACACCTTTGAGGAGATCCTGACCGAGGTCAAGCACACGCTGGGCCTGGAGATCTGCGAGAAGGGGCTCAACGCCCGCATGTCCGCCAATGTCAACGCGGAGAAAAATCCGGTGATCCGCGCGATGCCGCTGTTTGTCAAGGCGCCGTTTCTGAAGACGATGTTCAAGCTCCAGGGCGACCGGTACTGCACGACCACCCTTTCCAACCTGGGCGAGGTGACGCTGCCGGAGGAAATGCGCCCCTTCGTCTCCAGGATCGACTTCCTCTTGGGCGTGCCCTACCAGAACCCGGTCATCAGCGCCTGCGTCAGCTACGGCGGCACCCTGCACATCACCTTCTCCAGGACCATCCGCGAGGCCTTCGTCGAGCGCGCCTTCTTCACAACGCTGGTCAAAATGGGAATACCCGTCCGGGTGGAAAGCAATCAGAGGTGAGCGCGGGCAATCGCTTCCGGCGACCTTAAGCGATTGCGAAGAGAATGAGGCCGGATTTCTGAATTTCCTATGGGAAATTCCGGGCGAAATCCGAGCGGTAGGTGTTGATTCCCCGCCGGGCGGGCAAGCTCGCCCTTTGTGGGGAATCCATTTGCGTCGGCAAATCCGATGTAAATGATTGGACATGGAGGGTTTCGACCCTCCAAGCCTCCCGGGGATTTACGTAACCATGGTCATGGAGGTGAGGATATGTCCTATTGCGTGCATTGCGGCGTAGAGCTTGCGCCGTCCGAGGAGAAGTGTCCGCTGTGCAAGACGCCGGTTCTGGATCCGAATCAGGCGTGGCGGGAGCCGGACGAGCGCCCCTATCCGGAGCGCCTGGAGGTTGTGCCCCCGCACATCGACCGCCAGTACGGCGCGCAGCTGATCTCGCTGTTTTTGATGATTCCGATGCTGGCGGTGCTGATCTGCGACATGGCGATCAACCTGCGCATGACCTGGTCTATGTTTGTGCTGGGCGCGGGCGCGTGCATCTACTGCTGGGTACTGCTCCCGCTGTCGCTGGACATCGAGCGCCCGTATTTTTATATTGCGGTGGACACCGCGTCGTCGGCGCTGTACCTCTTGTTGATCGCGTTTTTGACCGATGGCGCTTCCTGGTACACGGCGCTGGCGCTGCCGCTGAGCCTCATCTGGGGCGGAGCGGCGATGATCAGCGTGTACATATGCCGACGCGCCAAAATGGCGGCGCTGGACAAGGCCTCGCTGGTGGTGCTGGTCGGCGCGGCGGCGCTCGCCGGACTGGAGGCGGTGATCGATTTGTGGGTTTTGAAGTCCGTACGGCTGGAGTGGTCATTGTACGCGCTGGTTCCGCTGGCCGCGTCCAGCGCGGTGCTCCGGATCATCGAGCGGAAGCCCAAGCTCAAGGAGAGCATCTTAAAGCGACTGTACCTGTGACAAAGTCACAGGGCGTTGAAAAACCACGGGGGTTGTTCAACGCGCAGTATGGTCAGGCGGCGTAATCAAATGTTCACCTGGAATCCCCCAAACCCTGTGCAAAAACGTGGTATACTATTGTAGAAATAAATGAGACAGGAAGAAACTATGACCTTTCAAGAAATGAATTTAATCGCTCCGCTTTTGAGCGCGGTCAAACAGTCCGGCTACGAAACCCCAACCCCCATTCAACAGGAGACCATCCCGCTGGTGCTGGCCGGAAAAGACGTACTTGGCTGCGCCCAGACGGGAACCGGCAAGACGGCGGCTTTTGCCCTGCCCATCCTTCAGCGCCTCGCACAGAGCCCGCGGCCTGCGCAGTCGGGTGTGCGCCCAATCCGGGCGCTGATCCTGACACCAACGCGCGAACTGGCGATGCAGATCTACGAAAGCTTTCTCGACTACGGCGCAAAGCGCTTGTCGCTGATCCCTACGGTAATCTTCGGCGGCGTCAGCCAGCAGCCCCAGACCGCGCAACTCCAGCGCGGGGTGGACATCATGGTCGCCACGCACGGCCGCCTGAACGACCTGATCGGTCAGGGCTACATCCACCTGAATTCCATTGAGATCTTCGTGCTGGACGAGGCCGACCGCATGCTGGACATGGGGTTCATCCGCGACGTGGAGCGGGTGATTACGCACCTGCCCGAGAAGCGGCAGACGCTTTTCTTTTCCGCCACCATGCCGAGAGAAGTTGAGAATCTGGCGCTTAAAATCTTGAAGAATCCGTCTACCGTGAAGGTGGACTCCGTCACGACGCCCGTCGACAGCGTCCGGCAAGTGTTGTACTATGTCGACAAGGGCAACAAAAAGAATCTCTTGGCCCATCTGCTCTCGCAGCCGGAGGTGGAGAACGCGCTGATCTTCGCGCGCACCCGCCACGGCGCGGACCGCGTGGTGAAGGATTTGGACAAGGCGGGCATCCGGGCGATGGCCATCCACGGCGACAAATCGCAGGCTGCGCGCCAGGACGCGCTGGCCCAGTTCAAGGATGGCAGGCTGAACGCACTGGTCGCCACCGACATCGCCGCCCGCGGCATCGACATCGCCGGGCTTTCCCATGTGTTCAATTACGATCTGCCCAACGAGCCGGAGGTGTACATTCACCGCATCGGCCGTACGGGCCGGGCTGGCCTCAGCGGCGACGCCGTCAGCTTTTGCTGCATTGACGAGATGAAATACCTGGGCGCAATCGAATCGCTGATCGGAAAGCGCATCCCGACGCTGGAGAGCCCCTGGCCGATGGAGGTCTTCACCCCGACGGAACCCAAGCCCAGGACACCCGCGCCCACCAAACTGAATCGGCAGGGCCAGCCCCTCGTGGAGCCGAAGTCCCACAGGTTTGCTTCCGCGGCGGGTGGACCGGCGCAAAGAGCGTCGCAGCCGCGGTACGGAACTGGAAGCGCGAACGGGAACCCGGCGGGAGGGTCGGCGCAAAAAGCGCCGCAGACGCGGTACGCCACCGGAAGCATGAACGGGAACCCGACGGACGGACCGACGCAAAGAGCGTTGCAGACGCGGTATGCCACCGGAAGCGCGAACGGAAACCCGACGGGCAGCGCACGGCAGGGCGGCAGGGGGTCTGAGAGACCGCGCAGCCCGGAAGGAGCAAGGAAAAATGCGCCGGTCGGCCACACAAGGCGGCGCGAGGGGCGCTGAAGAAGTCCCTGCTTTGGAAATCGTAAACAATGCGCCGTGCGAAGGGGTTCTCAACAGCCAATTTCAATCATTGGCCAGCGGAATCCCGCGCACGGCGCTGACTGTTCCCTGTTCAATCATTTGTCACCGAAATTATCATCATCGTGGTTATGCCACCCGTTCTCTACGTTGTGGTGGTTCACATGGTCGTTGTCGTTGTTGTTGCCGGCGGTAGCTTTCCAGTCGTGACCGCGGCCAGGGTTGTTGGGATTGTCGTATCCCTGTGCGTAAGCGGACAGGATGAGGGTACTGAGCAGCGCAACGA
>JAEVZE010000269.1 GCA_023392395.1 Bacillota bacterium | reverse complement strand
ATGGCAAACCATTTGGTTTGCCATCTGCCTAAAGGAAAGATGCGCGAGCAGATTTCCTTTACTTGATCAGGGAGAACGCCACGAACAGGCTGGCCGCCAGCGTGGAAACCAGCGAGACGACGGTGATCTGGGTGTTGATCTACGTGCATGCGGTGTCATTTAAGTGATCGCCCACGGTGTCGCCGATGACCGCGGCCTTGTGCGCCGCGCTGCCCTTGCCGCCGTAGTTGCCGGACTCGATGAACTTCTTCGCGTTGTCCCACAGGCCGCCCGCGTTGGACATCATCAGCGCGATCAGAAGGCCGATGACGATGTTGCCCATCAGGTAGCCGCCGATGGCGTTGACGCCGCCGATGAAGCCCACGGCCAGAGTGCCCAGGATGGCCATCAGGCCCGCCGGGATCAATTCCTTGATCGCGCCGACGGTGGCGATGTCGATGCACTTGTCATACTCGGGAACCACGCCCGGCTTGCCTTCCTTAAGGCCCGGGATCGTGTTGAACTGGCGGCGGATTTCCGCGACCATCTTCTCGGAGTTGCGGTCCACGCCCAGAATCAGCATCGCGGAGAACACGGCCGGGATGGCCGCGCCGACCAGCGCGCCGAAGAAGACCAGCGGATCCATCAGGTTGAAGTTAATCTGCACGGAGCTGCCCAGCGCCACGATAGCCTGCTCGGCCGTCTCTTTGAACGCGCCAAGCAGCGCGATGACCGTGAGGCCGGCCGCGCCGATCGCGAAGCCCTTGGTGATGGCCTTGGAGGTGTTGCCCGCGGCGTCCAGCTTGTCGGTGATCTCAAGTACCACGTCGCCCAGGCCGCACATTTCGGCCAGGCCGCGCGCGTTGTCCACGATCGGGCCGTAAGCGTCGTTGGCGATGATCATGCCCACGACCGACAGCATGCCCAATGCCGCGACCGCGATGCCAAGCAGCGGGTAGTTGCCGCCCAGCGGCTCACAGATCTTGTAGGAAACCAGCGCCGCCAGGCCGATGCCCGCCATGGAGGGCAGCGTAGACAGCAGGCCGTAGGAGAAGCCAGTCAGGATCGTGAAAGCCGGGCCGTTCTGGCAGGCAGAAGCGACCTTGGCGACGGGCTTCTTGTCGTCGCCGACGAAGAAGTCCGAGGTGATGCCGATGACGACGCCCGCCACCATGCCAAACACCGCCGCGCCCCAGACACGCATCGCGTCCGCAAGCGCCATGCCGAAGGGGGAGATCAGGGTCGCGATCAGGGTCAGAACCGCGAACAGGCCGCACGTCAGATAGGTGCCGCCGTTGAGCGCCTTGCTCGGGTCGCCGTCTTTGCCGATCTTGGAGAAGAACACGCCGATGATCGAGGCCAGCAGGCCCAGCGCGCCGAAGCAGAAGATGATTTCGATCTTGCCCAGCACCGTCGCGATGACGACCGCCGCCGCGATGGAGGCCACGTTGGAGTCAAACAGGTCCGCGCCCATGCCGGCCCCGTCGCCCACGTTGTCGCCCACGTTGTCGGCGATGACGGCGGGGTTGCGCGGGTCGTCTTCAGGGATGCCCAGCTCAACCTTGCCCGTAAGGTCGGCCGAGATGTCCGCGGTCTTGGTGAAGATGCCGCCGCCCGCCTTGGCAAACAACGCCAGGGAGCTTGCGCCAAAGCTGAACGCCATGATCAGTTCGTCCGGGTTGTCCTGCTTGATCAGGAACAGGATCGCCGTGCCCAGCAGGGACGTCGCCACAACCGCCATGCCCATGACCGCGCCGCCGCGGAAGCCCGCCATGTACGCAGGCGCGATGCCCTCGCGCGCCGCGGAAGCCGAGCGGGTGTTGGCATAGGTCGCGATCGAGATGCCCACGATGCCCGCGATGCCCGACAGCACCGAGCCGAACAGGTAGCTCAGCAGCATGCCCACGTTGTGCATCGGATCGGTGGTCGACCAGATGGGATGGGGCAGGAACAGCAAAATGCACGCGCCCGCCACGCCGCAGAAGATCGCCAGGGTCTTGTACTCGCGCTTGATGAAGGTGAACGCGCCCTTGCGAATCAAATCGCCAATGCGGTCCACTTCACTGTTCGCCGTGGGCAGAGCCTTCACCCAGCGGTAGAAGTATGCCGCGACGCCCAGCGCCGCAATGGATACCACGATTGCTACGATCGCCCAAAGCATACCAACAACTCCCTCGTGATTCTTGTGACACCTTTGTTTCCTGGTTGAATCCAATAAGCGGTCCTGCCAATTCCAGCCTTTGCGCAGCCCGGCATACAAAATCTCCACCCGGACGCTTGCGCGTTCAGGCAGAGTCTCCCGCCGGGATGCGTTCAGGTTTTCGTTGGCAACGTCACGCCCGCCGGATGGCGCTGCGCGCCGAAAGGGGCGGGTGATGGCCGCGAGCGGAGGACGGGGCAGGCTGCCCGGGGCCGGGAGCCTAAGGGTGCATCGCGCCGTCGGCGCCATGACACGCTTAAGGCAGAGGGCGAACGGGACGGCCCGCGGTTGTCTGGACGGAGCCTTTCCGCGCTTTGGAAGGGCGTTTCGCTGCGCCGGGCATGCGCAGAAGACCACCCGCCAACGAGGCGGACCACGACGGCGGGCGGTATTGGCCCCCTCGCCATCAAAGTCCGCACGCAGTCCGGCGCCATGAAATTGCCTGCAAAAGGCACCCATCGCAACCGTCTCTCCACGCGAGACCGCAAATCTTAACCAAGTTACACTATACCATAAGTAACGGCATCGGTCAAGATTTGTAGCAAACTTTAATATGATTTTCACTTGGATATGATAGCCTAAAATGCGCGCGGGAGTTTGTCATAATGTTTGAAATTTCGCCGCGAAAGTAAATAAATATCGGATAATCGATTGCTTTTGTCGAAATCATTGACGTGCGCCGGGATTCCGAGGTAAAATGTGGTACGGCGTTACGGAGGGGGCCGTGCCGTGCCGTTCAACCCCCGACCGATCGATAGAAAGAGGCCATTTTGCGAACTGGATTTGGAGAAAGACTGGGCTCCATTGCCTGCCGTTTGATTTCATGGGCGCTGATCGCGCTGTGCGTGTGGATGATCCACGGCTTTTCACTGCAGGATGCCGAGCGTTCCGGCGCGCTGAGCCTGGAGGTCACCGACGTGGTAGCGCGGCTGATGCAGCCCGAGGGAAAGATCAACCGAAACGCCGATTCCTTCATTCAATTGCACAACTACGTGCGCAAGGGCGCGCACGCGCTGGAGTACGCGCTCCTGGCAATGGCGGCAATGCTGGCGCTGGCGACCAGCCGGATGCGCACCGGAAGGAAGCTGCTGCTGATCCTGATCCTGTGCGCCGCCTTCGCAGGGTACGACGAGTGGTCCCAGGCGATGTCGCTGGGCCGTTCGCCCGCGATCCGGGATGTGGCGATCGATACCGCCGGGGCGCTCGCAGGCTGCCTCTTCGCGCTATTCGTGCGGCTGATGACGCTCTGGGCTCTCGGAGCGGCGAAAAAGCCATAGGGATTTGGATGATACAATGAAATTCAGTAGTTTGATGTGCCCGCTCCGTTTTTCGGGGCGGGCGCTTCAGTTTGATGACAAAACCGACGTTCCTTCCAATCGTTCCCGGCGACCGGTGCGCCGGGAACATGTATCATCAACCAGTGCGCACACCGGTTGATGAAACAATACCTTAATCCAGCGAGCCGCCCGGAAATTCCGAAGAATTTCAGGCTCGCGCAGACTTCTTCCTGCGCGTCGAAAAGCCCTCGGGGGTTTTCGACGCCCTGGCGCTTCCCATGCCTGCGCCGTTTAGAAGCCGCCAAGTTCCCAGGGCGGTATTATTTCCCAGACCATGTTCCATACCATAAAGAGGAACAGCGCTCCCGCCATACTCGTCAAAATATTGGCAACCAAGAAGGAGGGAAAAATAAATGAAATGCATTCTGGCGCTCGCCGTTTCCGTGGCGCTTCTGCTCGGCGGCACAGCCATTTCGGAGTCCACCGGAGCCGCGCCCGGAGCGGACTTCATCCCCCGGATCGTCGAAGAGTGGTCGCCCTACGACCTGTCCATCGTGGCGCAGGCGGACGACACCCTGTATTTCACGACCGTGGGCGACAGCGCAGGCGCGACGTCTTCCATGCTCCGCTCGGCCGCGGACGGCCAGGAGCGCACCATCGGCGAAGTTTACGACGGCGCGGTCTACGATCAGAAGGACGACGCGATCTACTATTTGAACAGCACGAATCCCCATCTTTTGATGGCACTGGATCTGGCCACCAGCGAAACCCGGCAGGCAATAGACCTGGGCTTTGCCGGCGCCGCGCTGACCAATTCGATGAACGGTCTGATGGTCACAGGGCTGATCTCAAGCGGCGTTTACGCCAGCCAACTCTACGACCCGGCCACCCAAGCGTTGACGCCCTCGGACATCAACCCCACCGCGGAGTACCACAATTTTGGCACCTTTGAAACCATTCAAACCGCCGCGGACGGCCTGAAACTGCGCGTTCAGGGCGGCGAATGGCAGAATGTCGACGCTGCCCCCGCCGTGGGACAGGCGGCGCTGAACGGCGCGCTGTACTATCTGGTGAAGCAGGAATTCCTGGAATCCGCCTACGTGGAGATCTACCGCTTCGACCCGGCGACCGGCAAGAGCCAGTACGCCACCCAGGCGGACGGCAGGTTTACCGGCCAGCTGCTGTCGGTTAACGGCCAGTTGGTGCTGGTCGGGCAGGACGGCGCGCTGGCGGTAGACCCCGAAAACGGCGCGGCCCAGCCGCTCTACCAGCCGGAATCTTCTTTGGCCGATCCATTCATCCTGGAAGCAGGCGGACTTCTGTTCCTGTTCGCGCGGCCGGACGCCGCTTCCCAGCCCGGACTGGTACTCCAGCTGCCGCAGCCCGGCGCTGAGCCGGAGCCGACCCCCGCGCCTGAGCGCGACCTGTATCGCGGCATGCGCGGCGAC
>JAEVZE010000265.1 GCA_023392395.1 Bacillota bacterium | reverse complement strand
GCTGTGGCTTGCCGTTGCATCGAACGAATTTGCGGTCTACAGGATAGCCAGCGTTGCATCGTTCATCGCACATGATTGATTGTCAAGGCGAAGCGCAAAGGTCCGTTGCATCTGCATCAGCAGTCTTTGAAGCCCGGACAAACCTACGCAAAGAGAATGCACAGGCGGGATGCTTTTTGCGCTCTAACTATTCGTAAAAGCTGTCTTTCGCGAATAGTTTAGGCTGGCTTCCCCGAAGGCAGTCACGGCGCTTTCCGGGGCTTTCTGGGCCGGATCGCCTTGACAATGGTCGCCTTATTCGGCGATGCGTTGGACTTAGTCGGCTTTACCGGGAATTGCGGCGGCTCATCCGGCGACGTGCCATTGATGACTTCATCAATTTCGATCGCCAGATAATCGGCGTTGCTCTTTTGCACGCAATGCATGCAATTGTTGCATCGTTTTTCCGGATCCAGATCGCAAGTCAGACATTCGCCGCAGTCGACGCAAAGCCTTTCCTCATCCAGAACGCAAAACTTCTCCATGAAAACCTCCCTCGCGCGGCGATCCAACTCGGCCTTCCGCGGCAACAGTATACGCCTTCCGGCGGAAAAAAACAAGATTTACAGGAAAATTCGAACAAACGTTTGCCTTATGCCCGTTTGTGTGATATACTGAAGAAGAGTTCATCGCCGGAGGATTTTGATATGCAGGAACGCGGCAAAAATAGCCAGCGGCGGATACTGGAATTCATCAAAAAAGAAATCGAGCTCAAGGGCTACCCCCCGTCGGTGCGCGAGATCTGCGAGGCGGTCAACCTGAAGTCCACTTCCACCGTGCATGGCCACCTGGAGCAGCTGGAAAAGCGTGGGCTGATCCGCCGGGATTCTACCAAGCCCCGCGCGATGGAGGTGCTGGAGAATCCGCTCTCCAAGGGCCGCAGCGTGCCGCTCGTAGGCCGCGTAACGGCGGGCATCCCCATCTTGGCCGAGGAGAACATCGAGGACTATATCGTGCTCCCACAGGACCTGGTCGGCGCGGAGGACGAGCTGTTCGCACTCCGGGTCCGCGGCGAGAGCATGATCCGCGCCGGCATCCTGAATGGCGACTTCATCATCGTCCGCAAGCAGAGCCACGCGGACAACGGCGACATCGTCGTAGCCATGATCGAGGACGAGGCCACCGTCAAGCGCATCTACTTTGAACGAGACGGCGTGCGCCTGCAGCCGGAAAACCCCTACTTTGACCCGATCTACTCCCGCAAGGTGTCGGTGGTCGGCAAGGTCACGGCGCTGTTCCGGAAGCTGTAGGATGCCGTGTAGCGGGTAAGTCCGGCTGAACCCCTCCGGTTCGCCCGTCCGCGCCGCACAGTCGCAAAAGCACCAAACCACATCGAGAATTTCCCCACGGGACTCGAAAGTTCCGTGGGGTTTGTCTTCACTCAGACTTCGCCTTTCAGCGCGCGCACGGCGCTCTCCACCGCGATTCGCCCGTGCGCATAGGTCAGCGCGCCCTGCAGATAGCCAATGTACGGCGCGCGGATCGGCGCGTCGGCGCTCAGTTCGATGGACGCACCGGCCACAAAGGTGCCCGCCGCCATGATGACCTGATCTTGATACCCGGGCATATCCCAGGGCTCCGGCACCGCCTGGCTGTCCACTGGCGACGCCTTCTGGATCGCACGGCAGAACGCGATCAGCGGCTCCGGCGCGCCAAAGCGGATGGCCTGGATGATGTCGCTGCGCGGCTCGTCATAGGCCGGATGTACGTCATAGCCCATCTCCGAAAATGTCCTGGCCGTCAGGATCGCCGTCTTGACCGCCTGCACCACGGTGCTGGGCGCAAGGAACAGCCCCTGGAAGAACAATTGATAGCCCGCGGCGTAGCTGCCGACCTCCGCGCCGATCCCAGGGCAGGTCAGGCGGTAAGCGATCCGCTCCACCACAGCGCGTTTTCCGGCCACGTAGCCGCCGGTGGGCGCCAATCCCCCGCCGGGATTTTTAATTAACGAACCCGCGATCAGATCCGCGCCGACTTCAGTCGGTTCTTTGACATCTGTGAACTCGCCATAACAATTGTCCACCATCACCAGCGCATCCGGGTTGATCCTGTGCACCAGCGCGGCCGCTTCCTGAATTTCCGCAAGCGTCAAGGAGGGCCGCCAGTCGTAACCGCGGGACCTTTGCAGGAGCACCAGCCGCGTGGAGGCGTCCACCGCCTCCTTGAGCGCCTTCAGATCCAATCGCCCGTCGTTCAGCGGCACCTCGCGGTAGCCGATGCCGAAATCAGAAAGCGCCCCCTCCCCTTTCACGCCGCCGATTCCGATGACCTGTTCCAGCGTGTCGTAGGGCTTACCCGCGCCGCAAACCAGCGTATCTCCCGGCCTTAGCAGCCCCTGCAGGCACAGCGCCAGCGCATGGGTGCCCGAGGCGATCTGCGGCCTGACCAGCGCGGCCTCGCACCGAAAGACTTCCGCAAATACCTGATCCAGCGCATCCCGTCCCACGTCGCCATAGCCGTAGCCGGTGGTCGGCGCAAAGTGGCGCTGCGAGATTTCGTACCGATTAAAGGCATCCAGCACTTTCCGCGTGTTGAAGCGCTCGATCGCCTCCATCCGCTCGAAAGCCGGCCGGCAGTCCTTTTCGCATTGGCCGATGAATTCCGAAATGTTCATGGTTGATCCTCTCGCTCCAGTATTTCCCGGGAAATGTCCCGGGCGCTGCGGCCCGCGGCCTCGATCCAGACCATGCGCTCGTCCCGCCGGAACCAGGTGAGCTGCCGCTTGGCATAGTTGCGGGTGGCCTGCTTGACGCGCTCCACCGCTTCCCCCATCGTGCACTCGCCCGAAAGCGCCCGCGCAATCTCCTTGTAGCCGATGCCCTGCATCGACGTCGCGAGCCCGGTGAGGCCCCCTTCGAGCAGCGCCTTGACCTCGTCCACAA
>JAEVZE010000332.1 GCA_023392395.1 Bacillota bacterium | reverse complement strand
CCAGCACCATCGTGATCGCCGCCGTCAACGTCGTCTTGCCGTGGTCAACGTGTCCGATCGTGCCCACGTTCACGTGCGTCTTATTGCGCTCAAATTTTGCCTTGCCCATTCCTTGGTTCCTCCTAATGCATAGTCAATTCCGGGGACGTATTTGGAGCGGGTGATGGGAATCGAACCCACGTGATCAGCTTGGGAAGCTGGAGCTCTGCCATTGAGCTACACCCGCGCGCCCACTCAAACAAGCGTGAAAGTATGGCAAACACGCCGTCATACGCTAGCCATTGTACTGGAAAATGGGGGTTTTGTCAACAAAAACTTGGATTTTACAGGGTTAAAAATGCATCGCTCACCGGATTGCGGGTGGATTCTTTCAAAATCCCGGGAGAGGGTGGAGAGGGCCGCAGCCGCGAAACTGCCGAAAAACCCTTCGCGCCTTCCAATCGTTCCCGGCGACATGCGCGCCGGGAACGTGTTTACGCCATCAGTGCGCGCACTGATGGCGTAAACAATTCCTTTGGTCAGTGAGCCGCCCGGAATTCCGTGAGAATTTCAGGCTCACGCAGTCTTTTTCTCTCGCGTTGAAAAGCCGCTTCGCGGATTTCACCCGCTTCACTCTTGCAGCATCTTCTGCAGCTTGCGCTTGACGCGCTGCAGCGCGTTGTCGATGGACTTGACGTGCCGGTGCATCTCCTGGGAGATCTCCTGGTAGCTCTTGCCCTCCAGATACCGCAAAAGCACCTGCTTTTCGAGCCCCGACAGCAGCTTACCGATGCGCCCTTCGATGACCGATACATCCTCCCGGCTGATGAGCACCTCTTCCGGGTTGGCCTCCCAGCCCTCGGTGATCACATCCAGGAGCGTCCGGTCCGACTCCTCGTCGTAGATGGGCTTGTTGAGCGAAACGTAGCTGTTGAGCGGGATGTGCTTCTGCCTCGTCGCCGTCTTGATGGCTGTGATGATCTGGCGGGTGATGCACAGCTCCGCAAACGCGCGGAAGGATGTTAACTTCTCCTCGCGAAAATCGCGGATGGCCTTGTACAACCCGATCATGCCCTCCTGCACGATGTCCTCGTGGTCGGCGCCGATCAGGAAGTAGCTTCGCGCCTTGGAGCGCACGAAGTTTTTGTATTTGTTGAGCAGATACTCCAGCGCGGTGCCGTCGGCCTCGTGGGCCAGGCGGACCACCTGCTCATCGGTCATATGCTCAAATCGTTCGTACAGAACCAAGAAGTTATTCTCCTCTACGCATGCGTTCCTGCTTTACCCGTTGACAAACTCTAGCCGTCTTTCAATTCGTTCCCGGCGACCCGCGCGCCGGGAACGTGTTTCAGCGATCAGGGCGCACACTGGTGGCTGAAACAGTTCCTTCCGTCAGGGAGCCGCCCGGAAATTCCAGAGAATTTCAGGCTCTCGCAGGGTTCCGACTCTCGCGTTGAAAAGCCGCACGGCGGATTTCAACGCAACAAGGAGGTTATTCTCCTCTACGCATGCGTTCCAGCTTCTGACGCACGTCGGGCGGCAGATGTTCCAGCACGGTGGACTTCTTCGGCGCTTCGCGGCGGACGATGGCGGGCGGGATGCGCATGCGCTCGATCTCCTGGATCAGTTCCCTCGAGGGGAGCCTCGTCGCGCCGCGAGCCAGCACCACCGTCTGCTCGACCCCGTCGGAGGTGGCCACCCGCACCTCCAGCCGCCCGGCGTCGATGGCGGCGGCGTAGCCGTCGCACATCCGCTCGATGTAGTGGTCGGCGGTCTCGCCCCGCTTGGTGAATACCACGGTCAGGGGCCCTGACTGCTGGCTGGTGCGCACGGGGCGGTCGGACTGCCAGGCGTCGAACACCAGCGTCACCTGCTGGCCGGAGTAGCCGGCGTAGTCCGAGAGCGCGTGGATCAGTTCATCCCGCGCGTCCTCAAGCTTCCCCTGCGGCACGCCCTTCCGGGCGCACAGCACGTTGTAGCCGTCCACCAGCAGCACCCGCCGTTTCATTGGCCGCTCCGGGTGCGCATGACCTCGTAGAGCGCGATGCCGGCGGCAACCGATGCGTTGAGCGAGGCGATCTGCCCCTTCAGCGGGATCGAGACCACCTTGTCGCAGCCCTCCAGCACCAGATGCGAGATGCCCTCGCCTTCGGAGCCGACCACAAGCGCCACCGGGCCGGACAAGTCGGACACGCGGATGTCGCCTCCGGACATGTCGCAGCCGATCACCCACAGCCCCTTCTCCTTGAGCTCCGCAAGCGTCCGGGACAGATTGCCCACCCTAGCCACTGGCAGGTAGCTGAGCGCGCCCGCCGAAGCCTTGACCGCCGCGGGGTTGAGCCCCGCGGACCTGCGCTCCGGCACAATCACGCCGTGCGCGCCGCAGCACTCGGCAGTGCGGATGATGGCGCCCAGGTTGTGGGGGTCGGTCACGCCGTCCAGCACCACGATGAAGGGTGCTTCGTCCCGCCTCGCCGCCAGCGCCAGCATGTCCTCCACCGACGAGTAGGCCGCTGCCGACGCATACGCCAGCATGCCCTGATGGTTGGAGTACACCGCGTCCAGCCGCGCACGGTCGACAAACTGCACCACGATGCCCGCCTCGCGGGCCTTGGCCACCAATTCCCGGGCGGAGCCGGACAGTTCGCCCTGGGCAACCAGCATCTTTTCGATGGGTACGCCCGCCTTCAGCGCCTCGCGGATGGGGTTGCGGCCTACCAGCAGGTTGTCCATGTCGACTTCTTCCGCCACAGGCTCTTCCTGCGGGGCCGGCGCGGGCTTGTCAAACTTCGGCACAGGCCTGCCATAACGGGGCGCGTCGCCCTGCGTGGGCCTTGCGAAGCGCGGCGCGGGCCGGTCGAACTTGGGTGCGGGACGGTCCGAACGCTGAGCGCCCTCCTCAACGGGTCTGCCGTAGCGCGGCGCGGGCCGGTCGCTGTTCGCGCCCCCCTGGACGGGCCTGCCGTAGCGCGGCGCGGGGCGGTCGCCCTGGGGTTGCGCGGGCCTGCCGTAGCGCGGCGCGGGGCGATCGCCCTGAGGCCGCGCATCGCGCGGGGCATCCGATCTCACGCGCTCGCCGTCTTCAAATACTGCGGGCGGCACCGGCCGCTCCGGAGCCTTGGAAAAGCGCGGGCCGGGGCCCTTGTCGTAGCGTCCATCCTCGCGGAACGGGCGCTGAGGCCGATCGCCGCCGGGCCTTACGCCGCGATCGTAGGGGCGCTGCCCGCCATCAGGGTGCGCGTCCTTCT
>JAEVZE010000092.1 GCA_023392395.1 Bacillota bacterium | reverse complement strand
TGCCCAGTTTTCCCGTGACAAATCGCGCCGCGACCACGCTGGTTCCGGCGAGCGCGAACGCCAGAAACAAAAAAACCGGTCCTTTCCATCGGTCCAAGCGCAGCACACCTCCCGATTCGGCTTGCATTCTCCTGGCAGGATGGTATAATCATACAAGGATAAACTGGTTTGGATCAAGAGCCAGTTGAGCGACGAATATAAAAGACCAGTTGGGGGCGCTATGTGGGGGATCGCATTGGACCGGGAGGACGCACAGCCGCTGAAGCGGCAGGTGTACGAAGCGCTCAAGAGCCGGATCCTAAGCGGGCAATGGAGGGCGAACGACGTTCTGCCCTCCACGAGAGAGCTCGCGAAGGCGCTGAACATCTCCCGCAGCACCGCGGTGGAAGCCTATGAAATGCTGATCTGCGAAGGGTATGCGCTGAGCAGCCAAGGCGCGCCCACGCGGGTAGCGGAGGGCCTGTGCGTCGAAAGACAGGTTTCGCCGCCATCGCCGGTTCGCGCGCATCAACCGGCTCTGAAGGCCGATTTTCGGACCGGGCGGCCGGACCTGCGCCAGTTTCCGAAGTTTTTGTGGCGGCAATGCATGCACAGCGCGCTGGAAGAAACGCCGATCGAACAGTATGGCTACACCGGTCCGGAAGGTCTCCCGGCCCTGAGAGAGGAAATCGCCGCCTGGCTGATGCGCAGCAGGGGCCTTGACGTCCTGTCGGAGGACATTTTCATCACCGCCGGAGCCACGCACGCGCTGCATATTCTGGCCGATCTCTTCTGTACCAACGGAAAGGCGGTCCTGTTTGAGGATCCCTGCAACGCGAACATGCTTCAGACGTTTCTGCAAAAGGATTGCCGGGTCGTGCCCGTCCCGGTGGACGAGCAGGGCATGCAGACCCGGTTTCTGGTTGAAGGAAAGGATGCCTGCGCCGTTTACGTGACGCCGTCGCATCAGTTCCCGCTGGGCGGCATCCTGCCCGCGCCCCGCAGGGCCGCGCTCATCCGGTTTGCCCGGGAAAACAACCTGTACGTGATCGAGGACGACTACGACAGTGAGTTCCGGTACTCCGGCGACCCCGTCGCGCCGCTCCACGCGATGGACCCGCAGCGCGTCGTCTACGTCGGCACATTCAGCAAGGCGCTTTTTCCGGCCCTTCGGATCGGCTACGCGATCCTGCCGTCACCGCTCCAGCGGAAGTGGCGCGAGTTGCGCACTCACTCGGACGTACAGAATCCTCCGTTCGAGCAGGCGGCGCTGGCAGAGCTGATGCGCGCGCGAAAGCTAGATAGGCATGTGATGAAAATGCGCAAGCTGTACGGACTGCGGCGGCAGGCGCTCATGGAAGCGTTGAAAGAGCACTTTGGCGACCAATGGACCGCCTACGGCGACGCCGCGGGCCTCCACGTCGCCATCGAATTCCCCGGGCTGCACTTTGACGAGGCATTCGGGAGGCAATGCAGGCAGCGTGGCATTGCCATCGCGCCGCTGGAACGGCACTGTATCACTAAAGGCGCGCATGAGGATAAGCTGCTGCTCGGCTACGGCCATCTGGAGCCCGGAGAGATATCAGAAGCCGTGCGGCGTCTGGCCGCCGTGATGAAAGAAATGCGTCCGAAGAGTTGAAAGGCGCAGTAGCGTTTCGATCAGAAGAATCTTTTCTGACGCGAACCTTAGTTTGCAGAGGAAACCTACAATTTGGCTCCGACTATTGGCAAACCTCTGCGTCTTTCTAATCGTTCCCGGCGACTTGTGCGCCGGGAACGTGTTACAGCCCACCAGTGCGTACACTGGTGGTTGTAACAATACCTTCTGTCAGTGAGCCGCCCGGAAATTCCGAAGAATTTCAGGCTCGCGCAGGTTTCCTCTCATGCGTTGAAAAGCCGCTTGCGGATTTTCAACGCTTTAGGCCGGAACGGTGGAAGAAATCCACGATCCGACTTCTTTGTGAGAAAGTATGCGGGATGGCGCGACCCGGCTCATCCGATTTCTTCAATCGTCACCTTGACCGTATCCCCAGGCTGCTTTGCGATCCGGCTTCGGATCTCCTTCCGGACGCCGATGATGTGGCAGGGCGTGCCCATCCTGACCAGGCTGCCGTCGTAGGGCTCGCCGTCGAACGTGGCGTGGACCTTGACCCGGCCTTTGCCGAACTCCGCTTTGGCGTCATAGGGAAATTCGACGTACGCTCCGTCGATGTCGGGCACTTTCTTCAGGACGGCGTCAAATTCATATCGCTTTGAATTCATGGTAAACCTCCCCGACAATCGCCAAATTGAGCATCTTTGGGATTATTCTACCCATTCCACGCGCTTGAGACCGAAAAAGTCGTGATACGCGTCGCTCATCGCGCGGTAATTCTCAAACGGAACCGATGCGGCGATGGCGTTGCTTGCGGTAAAGATGTGCCCGCCCATGCCCCAACCGTCCTTCAGGCACTTTTGCGTCGCCTCCCGGATGGCTTCGGGGGACCCGTAGCTCAGGAGTTCCCCGCAGTCGATGTTGCCCATCAGGCAGATCCTGTCGCCGTACCGGTCTTTCAGCATCTTCATGTCCATGCCCGCGCGGCTGTCGATCTCCATGTAGGCGTCCGCGCCGGAACCGATGAGGAAATCGTCCAGAACCGACCGCAGGTCGCCGTCGCTGGCGGTAACGGCATAGACGCCGGAATCGTGCACCTTGTCCGCCACGCGGCGCACCTCCGGCACGACGAATTCGCGGTACGCCTCGGGGGAGATCAGCAGGCGGTTGCCCGCGAAGTCCCCGCCGACGCCGATCAACTCGACGCCGTCCCGCGCATAGCGGGCGACCTGCCGGATCGCGACGTCCGCCGCAAGGCGGAAATGCTCCCGCGCGATGTCCGGATCGATCAGCATGGTCATCATCAGGTCCACATCCGACCAGATGCCCAGCGTGTACGCGGGCGCAAACAGCGCGAGATCCGCGCCCTTTTCACGCATGGCCTCGCGGATAAAGCCGTAAACCTGATAGCCCGCATCGGGGAGAGGCTGGGCAATCGACTTTGCGGCCAGCTCGTTGCGTTTTGCAAGCCGTTCCTCGGGCTCTTCCCCCGGAATGGTGGAAGAAGGCACGAATTCGACCGGCGCGGGGCAGACGTAGAGCATGTCGTGATGGAGACGCAGCGAGAGTTCCACGCGGTCGCGGGCATACTGCCGGAGCGCTCGGTCGTAACCAATCTCGCGCGCATGCCTTAGCCACTCGTCTGGGTTTTCATCGTAGCCGTTCATGGTTCGCCCCAGGGCACGGTCGGCGTTGGGCGAGAGCAGTACGTATTCGAAGACCGGGGTACGATCAATGGCTTGATGTCGCATGGCGCTGAGCACCAGATTCCTGCCCTGCATGGGTCTGCTCCTTTCAACCTGCTGCGGTTCCGCTCGGGTAAAA
>JAEVZE010000058.1 GCA_023392395.1 Bacillota bacterium | reverse complement strand
TTATTGATCTCCTCGAGCATGCGTTCTTCCACCGCCGCATACCTTGGATCGGGGTTGGGCTGGACGATGGCCCGGGCGGTCATGCGCTTGGAGAGGATCGCGGCCATCTCCATCGTGCCGCCTAGTCCTACGCCCACGATCACCGGCGGGCAGGGGTTCGGCCCGGCTTTTTCGATGGCCTCGGTCACGAACTTCACCACGCCCTCTTCGCCGTCGGCGGGCACCAGCATCTTCACCTGCGACATGTTCTCGCTGCCAAAGCCCTTGGGCGAAACCAGAATGTCGATCTGGTCTCCCGGAACGATGCGGATGTGCGTAACGGGCGGCGTATTATCGCCGGTGTTGGTCCGGTCGTACAGCGGATCCCGCACCACGCTCTTGCGGAGGAACCCCTCCTGGTAGGCGCGCCGGACGCCGTCCGAAACCGCCTCGTTCAGGTCACCCTCAATGTGGACGTCCTGCCCCACGTCCAGAAATACCACCGCCATGCCGGTGTCTTGACAGATGGCCACGCGCTCGGTTCGCGCGATTTCATAATTTTGCAAAAGCTGTTCCATCACGTCGCGGCCCTCGGGGGAAGGCTCCTCCTGAAGGCACGTTCGCATTCGCGCTTCGACGTCGGGGCCGATCACATAGTTGGCCTCGATCAGAAGATCGCGGATGGTGTCGGAAACCAGCTGGGAAGATATCTGTTTCATACCATGTCCTCCGGAATTGAGTTAGATCAAGCATAGCGCATTTTTACCCGGTTCACAACCCCCTGAACCCAAAAATTACGCACTCAACCAAACACATGCGGTTGCCCGCGCGCGCCGGGTATGGGATAATGTATGTATGCGTCGCGCACACAATGCCTTCACAACGCCCGCCGCCCAAAGAAAGCGCCCATGTCCGGCGCGCGATTCAGGAAAGCGGAACCATGTAAAAAAGCACCTGCGCCCCAATGCTTGATTCTAAACACGGGTGTCTATATAATATCTACGTACGATCACGAACGGAGGAAACCCCTTTGCCGAACAAGCCATCCGAAGGCGCGCGCGAGCAGCTGCCTCTGCTGCCGCTCAGAGCGCTGACCGCTTACCCCAACATGCTTTTGCGCCTGGACGTGGGGCGCGATAAATCCATCGCCGCGCTGGAGGCCGCCATGAAGGCGGATTCCCGCGTGATGGCGGTTTCCCAGCGGGACGCCACGACGGACGACCCGCACCTTGAAGACGTCTACGGGATGGGCACGGTGGTGGTCATCAAGCAGGTCGTGCGCATGCCCGACGACACCCGGCGGGTGCTTGTGGAGGGCGAAAGCCGCGCGCTGCTTTTGGGCGTCCTTGAGCAGGGCGAAATGCTGACGGGCGAAGTCAAACGGGTGGGTTCGATCAAAAAGCGGGGCGGCCTGGAATTGACCGCCCGCAGCCGCGCGCTCAAGCAGGCGCTCACGGCCTACGCAGCCGAGCGGGGCGACGTCTCCGGCGAATTCATGCAGGCGGCCCAGGGCGACGACGATCCGGACACGCTGTGCGACCTGATCGCGGCCAACCTGCCGCTGGACCTGGGCGACAAGCAGCTGCTGCTGGAGACCCGGGATGTTCAAAGCCGCGTCGCCGAGTTGACGGCGATTCTTGCCCGCGAGCTGGAGCTTGTGCGGGTTGAAAAGCGCATTCACGAGCGGGTCCGGGAGGGCCTGGACCAGCATCAGAAGGAATATTATCTGCAGGAGCAGCTTCGCGCCATCCATGAAGAGCTGGGCGACGACGAGGCCGAGGAGCGCGTGCAGTTTGAAAAGAAGCTGTCCTCCTCCAAGATGAACAAAGAAGCCCGCGACCGCGTGGAGCGGGAACTCAAGCGGCTCGAGCACATGGGCGACGGCTCGCCGGAGTCCACCGTCAGCCGCAACTACATCGAAACCATGCTGGAATTGCCCTGGGGCGTCACGACCGGAAAGCCGGTGCAGGTCGCCAAGGCGCGCCGCGTGCTGGAAGAAGACCACTACGCGCTGACCAAGGTCAAGGAGCGCGTCCTGGAGTATCTGGCGGTGCGTTCTTTGAAGGGCGACCTGAAGGGCCCGATTCTGTGCCTCGTGGGCCCGCCAGGCGTGGGCAAGACGTCCATCGCCCGGTGCGTCGCGAAGGCGTTGGACCGGAAGTTCGTCCGGCTGTCGCTTGGCGGCATGCGGGACGAGGCCGAAATCCGCGGCCACCGGCGTACCTACATCGGCGCGATGCCGGGACGGATCATCTCTTCCATTCGCCAATGCGGGGCGTCCGACCCAGTGTTCCTGCTGGACGAAATCGACAAGCTGGCCTCCGACTTCCGGGGCGATCCGGCGTCGGCGTTGCTGGAAGCGTTGGACCCGGAGCAGAACGGCCTGTTCAGCGACCACTACCTGGAAGCGCCGTTTGACCTGTCGAATGTCCTGTTCATGGCGACGGCCAACACGCTGGACACCATCCCGGCGGCGCTCCTGGACCGCATGGAGGTCATCGAGGTCGAGAGCTACACCCAGGAGGAGAAGCAGGAGATCGCCAAGCGCCACCTGTGGCCCAAGCAACTCAAGGCCCACGGGCTGACCAAATCCCAGGCGAAGCTGATGCCCAAGGCGCTCACCCTGATCATCGACGGCTACACCCGGGAGGCTGGCGTCCGCTCGCTGGAACGGGAACTGGCCACCATCTGCCGCAAGGTTGCCATGCGCCGCATGGAAATGGAAAAAACCGGGCAGATTGTGATCGGCCCGGAGGCAGTCAATGATTTCCTGGGCGCGCCCAAGTACCTTCGGATGGCGGTTTTGAAAGCGCCGGAGACCGGCGTGGTCAACGCGCTGGCCTGGACGCCCTCCGGCGGCGAGACGATGCCGGTGGAAGCGGTGGCCATGCCCGGAAGCGGCGCGGTGGATCTGACGGGGCGCCTGGGCGACGTGATGAAGGAATCCGCCCGCACCGCGCTCAGCTACATCCGCTCCAAGACCACTTCTCTTGGCATCGACGTCGGCTTTTACAAGGACCACGACCTGCACATCCACGTGCCCGAGGGCGCGACGCCCAAGGACGGCCCGTCTGCGGGCGTCGCGCTGACCTGCGCGATGGTCTCGGCGATGACCGGGAAGCCCGCGCGGCAGGACGTGGCCATGACGGGTGAGGTGACGCTCCGGGGCCGGGTGCTGCCCATCGGAGGCGTCAAGGAAAAGCTGCTGGCCGCCCACCGCATGGGCATCGGCACGGTGCTGCTGCCGGCGGAAAACGCCCGCGACCTTTCGGAACTCCCGGCGGACGTGCTCAAGGCGCTGCATGTGGAACTGGTCAAGGACGTGGACCAGGCGATCAAGTACGTGATCAAAGGATAGCGATGAAAATCCGCAAGCGGCTTTTCATCGCAATGGCATGAACTGCGCGGGCCTAAAATCCTGCGGGATTTTCGAGCGGCCCGCTGACCGAAGGAAACAATTCATCAACCAGTTTGCGAACTGGTTGATGAATTTCGTTCCCGGCGCGCAGGTCGCCGGGAACGAATTGAAAGAACGGCTGGGCCGGATTCCCCGAAGGCCCGGATAAAGGGAGGTAGCAGATGCTGATCATCCGAAAAGCCCGGTTCGTCACCTCACTGGACGGCCTGAAGCCCTTCGAGGGCCAGGGCCTGCCGGAGGTCGCGCTGGCGGGCAAGAGCAACGTGGGCAAGTCCTCGCTCATCAACCGGGTGACCGGGAACGGGAAGCTTGCGCGCACGTCGTCCGAGCCCGGCAAGACCCGGCTGATCAACCTGTACGAGATCAATGAGCAGCTTTTGCTGGCAGACCTGCCGGGTTACGGCTTCGCCCGCGCGCCCATCGAGGAAAAGAAAAAGTGGGGCCGCATGATCGAGGGATTCCTCGCCGGCAGCCCCAACCTGAAGTATGTTCTGCAGCTTGTGGACATCCGCCACGAGCCTACCCAGGACGATCAGACGATGGTTTCGTACCTTCGAAGCTACAACCTGAAATTCACCGTAATCGCCACCAAGGCGGACAAGCTCTCCCGAGCGGCGGCGGGCCGGAACATCCAGGCCATCTGCCGGGCGCTCGCGGTGCAGCCCTGGGAGGTCATCCCCTTTTCCGCCGAGGACGGCTCCGGCCGCGACCGCATTTTGGAGCTTTTGGAGTCCTTCATCCCGGTCCCATCCGCCGAACCGGCCCTAAAGTAACTCCCCCCAATTCCGTCCCCTTCGCTTTCGCATGCGTTCCTGCGCATGCGAAAATTCTAAGAGAGCCACCCCCGGAGCAATCTGTCCCCCGGCGCCTGGCCTATAAATTCCGATTCGTCGATGACTCCGGCTGCGCGCATGCTCAGCGCGCGGCCGTCCGCGATCAGAACATGGTCCAGCACCCACACGCCCACCTTCGAGAGCGCGCGGATTGCAAGCTTTGTCGCCGCCACGTCGCCCTGGGATGGTTCGGGGG
>JAEVZE010000053.1 GCA_023392395.1 Bacillota bacterium | reverse complement strand
CCCCACCGACGCGATGAAGGAAGCGGGCATTTTCTATTCCGTGACCTCCCCCGACAGCGCCCGCAACATGTCGGTTGCCTGGGCGGATGCAGAAGGCGTTGCGACCGCTGAGGACCTCAAGACCCAGATGGCGACCCTCTATCCGACCGCCGAAATCCTGACCATCAACGGCGTGGATTTTGTCACCTATGAGGACACCGCGAACAACAGCACCGGCATCGTCGCGCTGGGTGCAACCGGGGGCATGTTCATCTTCAACTTCACCCCCGCCTCCGACGAAGCGTTCGGCCCCATCGCCGTGACGATCGCTTCCTCCATTCGCACCATCGCGGACTGAACCCCAAGCGTTGAAAAAACCCCGAGGGTTTTTCATCTTGCCAGCAACCATGACGCCCGGAGCCGCCTACAGGGCAGCCCCGGGCGTCCAGACGATCAACAAAGTCCCGAAGGGATTCCATCATTTCCGGCGACTAGTGCGCCGGAAATGCGTTTGTTCTCCCAGTGCGCACATTGGGAGAACAAACAATACCATCAGTCAGTGCGCCACCCGGAAATCCCGCGGGTTTTCAGGCGCACGCAGTCTTTTCCTTACGCATCGAAAAAACCGAAGGGTTTTTCAATGCTCAGAGACGCCCGAGGCCGCCTTCAAGGCAGCCCCGGGCGTTTAAGCGTTGAAATTGACTAGGAGTTTTCGTGACTTCAGGCGTCAACCGATCATGTTGTCCACAACTTCCTGCCCGCGCTCGGTCAGCGTGATGCCGCCCAACTCCAGGTTCGGGGTGTCAAAGGTGAAGCCGCGTGTCTTGGCCTCGGCGGCGGTTTCCACGAAATGGCGCCAGACCGAGGCGTTGCGGTATTCCTCATAGGGGTAGCCAGGCAGCGGGAAATCATAGTCCAGATCGATCAAGCCCTTGTGCTCCATCCCGGCAAACAGCGCGCCATATTCCCGGACCGTCTCCAGCGAATCGTCTGGGCGCGCGATGTACACCGGCCCCATCGCCACGGCGTAGGCTTCCTGATCTTTGGACGAGGTGAGCGCGAACTGCGCCACCGGCAGGCCGCCGCGGTCTAATAGCGCCATCAGCACGTTGTTCTCCGCGATGGAAAGGCCGTTTTCGTAATCGGGGCCGTCCTCGTGTTCGCCGTGCGCATGGTCCCCGCAGCCGCAGCCGGAGCCATGGTGGTGGTGTCCCTCGTGCGCGTGATTTCCGCAGCCGCAATCGTGGTCATGATGGCCCTCGCAGCCGCAATCCGGCCCATGGGTTTGGCCCTCGTGCCCCTCGCAGCCGCAGTCCGGCCCGTGGGCGTGATGATCGTGGTCGTGGCCGGTATGTTCTTTATCCATTTTGTTCCTCCCGAAATGTTTGCGCCCAAGGGCGTCTTAAATAGTATACACCATTTCCGCCCCCGCGCAACGCGCTGATGCCGACACAGCCTGTCAAGGCTTGGTAAAGACGCGCGCGAATCCGAAGGCGCGCGATTGTCTTGCGTCATGATGGGTAATATGATAGAATGAACATCTCGCGCAATTCCCGAAAGGAGCACAATATGGCCAAATCCAACTGGAAGCGGCAGTTTTCGATCATCTACGCGGGCCAGGCGTTTTCAATCCTGGGTTCTTCCGCGGTACAATTTTCCATCGTTTGGTGGCTGACGACCAGGTACGGCTCGGGCAACGTACTGGCGCAGTCGGTGCTGGCGGGGTTCCTGCCGAGCATCTTTCTGGGACCTTTTGCGGGCGTAGTGATCGATCGCTACAACCGCAAGACCGTCATGATGGCGGCGGACGGCCTGGTGGCGGTGTCCAGCGCGCTACTGGGCATCGCGTACTGGGTATTGGGCACGCCGCCCATGTGGATGGTCTATGGCGCGCTGTTCGTGCGCGGGCTGGGCAGTACGTTCCACGGCCCCGCGATGCAAGCGGCCATCCCCACGCTGGTGCCCGAGGATATGCTGACCAAGGCGGGCGGCTGGGGCAACCTGATCACCTCCGGCGGGATGCTGCTGGGCCCGGTGCTTGGCGCGTTTCTGATCAGCTTCATGCCCATCGCGCCGATCATGCTGGTGGACATTCTGGGCGCCGCGTTCGCCATCGGGAGCCTTTTGTTCGTGACCATCAAGGACCTTCCGAAAAGCGCCGAGCAGCCGCATGTGTTTCAGGACATGGCGCAGGGCTTCCGTGAAATCCGGAAGAACCGGCCGCTGATGCAAGTTCTCCTGCCGATGGTGCTGGCGACGCTGGTGTACATGCCGCTGGGTGCGCTGTACCCGCTGCTGGTCAAGGCCCACTTCCTGGGCACCGCCTGGCACAACGGGGTGGTGGAGTTCTCGTTCGCGGCGGGCATGACGGTGTCCTCGCTGATCATCGGCCTATGGGGCGGCTCAAAGCGCAGGTTTTTAATGATCTCGCTGTCCATCGCGGCGCTGGGGCTGACGTCTCTTTTGTCCGGCGCGCTGCCGCCCGAGGGGTTCTGGCTGTTCGCGGCGCTGTGCTTCCCGATGGGGGCTACGGGCACATTTTTGATGGTGCCGCTGAACGCTTACATCCAGTCCACCGTCGCGCCGGAGCAGATGGGCAAGGTGTTCTCGCTTCTGATGACCGCGATGTCGCTGGCGACACCGCTGGGCCTGACGCTCTCCGGCCCCTTGAGCGACCAGATCGGCGTGGACAAGTGGTTCCTCTATTCGGGCGCGCTTTTGATGCTGGTGGCGCTGTATTGCTACCTCAGGACGCGCCGGTGCGACGCTTCGCCTGATTGTGCGCTTGCACCAGAGGCAGCTGAATCCGCGCAGCCGGAATAAACTGCGTATATCTCCAATACCATAAAGGCTGTCAAAAGGTGAACCCTTTTGACAACCTTTTTCATGCCTTCCGGCCCTGGTATTAAGCGTCGCGCATGGCTTCCTTCAGCTTGGTCAGGGCCAGCTTGGTCTCGGCGGTGGTCTCGCCCAGGAGCGAGGCAATCTCCTGCACCACACGCATCTGCTTTTCGATCACCTGGTCGGTGACCTCGCAGGTCCGGCTCCGAAGCGCCTGCTCCTGCGTGCGCTTTTCTTCCCGCCCGGTCACGTCCCGGAGGATGGCGATCAGGATGCGGTACTGCCGGTCGTAGAGCACCGTCTCCTCCACGTACCGCCCGTACTCGGCCATGTACATCAGCTTTTCCGTAACCGGCGCGCCGCTGGCGACGCCGTGCATCAGGTCCGTGGGGTCCATGACCCGCACCACCGGCGCGTGCAGGATGTCGTCCGGGCTCTTCAGGTGGAACAATTCCAGCGCCGCGCGGTTCACCTGCTGCACAATCAGGTTCTCGTCCATGACGATGATGGCGTTGGGCGTGTTCTTAATGATCTGGTCGGAGAAGGACTCTGCCTTCTCCTTCAGAAACGGCAAGCACATGCCGATTTCCGCCCGGCCCTGGCACACCGCGATGGCCTTGTCCCGGCAGGTGGGGTAGCCGCAGGAGCCGCAGTTGAGCTCCTTGTCCTTGGTGACCTTGCCCATGCGGTTCAGAACCTGCTGGATGGCCTCCCCGCCCGGCTGCACACGGATCAGCCGCATCCGGGGGAAGGCGAGCGCCATGTCGCGGGGCGGAGCCTCCTCCGGCGACGCTTCTCCCGCGTACCGGGCCACGCGGATCGCGCCCGCCACCCGGCGCTGGGCGTGCTCCCGGATCACAGGCCCGCCGATGCAGCTGCCCTCGCAGGCGCTCATCTCCAAGAACACCTTGTCGCGCTTGCGGCTTCTCAGTTCCTCCAGCGCCGCGATGCAATTGGCCGCGCCGTCGATGGCGATGGACTCGTACCCGCCGGGCTTCAGCGTGCGCACGATGCCGCCCACGGTGGGGTAGTTTCGGGCGTTCAGGCCCGGCGCGTCCTCCTGCGCAGGCTCAAACGCCACGCCCGCCTCGTCCATCCACTGCATCAGCTCGTCAAAGGTCAGGCAGCCGTCCGCGGCCTCTTCTTCATCCGCCTCGTATTTTTTGGAGATGCAGGGGCCGATGAACACCGTCTTCACGCCGGGATCAGCCTGTTTGATGGCCCGGCAGTGGGCGCGCATCGGCGAGAGCGTGGGGGCCAGGCAGTCCAGCATGTCCGGGTAGTATTTCTGGATCAGAAGGTTCACCGACGGGCAGCAGCTGGAGATGAGCGCGCCGGATCCCGCTTCCATCAGGCGCTCGTACTCCCGGGAGACAAAGTCCGCGCCCACGGCGGTCTCCTCCGCCCCTGCAAAGCCCAGCTTTTGCAGCGCCGAGCGCACCGCGCCGATGCCTGAGACCTCAAGCCCCGCGATGAACGACGGCGCGACGCTGGCGACCACCTTCCCGCCCGTTTCGATCATCGCGCGCACCTTCTGTACGTCGCTTCGGATCTCCTTGGCGTTTTGCGGGCAGGCCACAAAGCACCGGCCGCACAGGATGCACTCGTCACCGATGATCTGCGCGCGGTTGTCCGTAAAATTGACCGACTTCACCGGGCAATTGCGGATGCACTTGTAGCAGTCCTTGCAGTCGTTCTGCCGGAGGATCAGGTACTGGGTCGCGTCCACACTGGTTCCCTCCTATGGATACGCCGCCCGCATGAAACGGGCGGCGCTGTATGCGTTTGGCTTTTGTTTAGAAGTCCACTTCGGTGTCGTAGAAGCAGCACTTGAGCAGCTTCGCCATCTCCGCGGGGGTGATGGGGCGGGGGTTGGAGCCGGTGCAGGCGTCGCCCACGGCCAGCTCGGAAACGCTCGTCAGCTTCTCCAGGAATTCTTTTTCGCCGACCATGCCGCCCTCGTAGTCGCGGATGCAGTCCGGGATGTCCAGCTGGGCGTTCATGCCGCGCAGGTGGTCGATGAAGGCGCGGGTGAGCTCCAGGTCGGTTTCGCCCTTCAGGCCGATGAACTTCGCGAT
>JAEVZE010000038.1 GCA_023392395.1 Bacillota bacterium | reverse complement strand
GTTGTCCACGCCCACGCCGTACTTGGCGATGGCGCGAAGATTCGGCGCGGCTGCGATCACCTCCGCGTCCAGCGGGTCCACGCCCACGATCACGCCCGAGCAGGGCGCGATTTTTTCGATCATCTGGACTTTCGTAAGGATGCCGCCGGTGTCATTGCGGACGATCTCAAAACCCGCGTCGGCCAGCTGATCAAACAGCGCCGGATCTTCCTTGCCGTATGAACGCGGCGTAACGAGAACCTTGTCAGCCAATTTTACCACTCCCTGACGCCCAAAGGCGTGAAAGATTCATTACAAAACTCCGTCGGGGCTTTCATCGTTCCCGGCACATGCGCGCTGGGAACGTGTTTCCTCAATCAGTTCGCGAACTGGTTGGGGAATCAAATCCTTCAGTCAGTGAGCCGCCCGGGAATTCCGAAGAATTTCAGGCTCGCGAAGACTTCTTCCTTCGCGCACAAAAGCCGCCGGCGGATTTTGTACGCCCGCTTAGCGCGCTAAGCGGTCACAGAGCTGAAGCCGCTCGCCGGTGATGTCCACGTGGAAGACTTCCGCGATCACCTGGGTCCAGCCGTGGATGAAGTAGGTCCAGCCGTCCTCGATGGTGAGGTTGCGGACTTCCTTCTGCGCCTCCGCCTGGTGCATGAATTCCAGAGTGCCCCGGTAGTTGAACTCCCAGGCCATGCCCTCCTCCGGGAAGCGGCAGGCGTCCGTCAGGGGTGAACCGGGCCGGTCCTTGCCAAGCCCTGTGGCGTTGACCACCATCGAGCCCGGCGGCAATTGCTCCACGATCGCGTCGTTTAAGAGCGCGTTCGGGCACAGGTGGAAGCTCAGCGGCACACGGGAATCCTTCAGGATGTTCACGGCCTCGCCCAGCCGGGGTGCGGAGCGGTTGTTCATGTGGATGCGGGCCGGCACGTTGTCTCCATGCTTGGTTTCGCCCAGGTAGGCGCTGACCGCCAGGGCGCTGCCGCCCGCGCCCAGCACGCACACCTCGGCCTTGGGGTGCTTCTTCCAGTAGTTTTCCGGCAGGAAGGCGTCCAGCGCCAGACCCACGGTGATCGGGTCCTTCGCGTGGCCGCAGAGCTTGCCGTCCAATTTGGAGATGGAGCTCAGTTCGCCGAACAGGCGCGCATAGGGGTCCAGCTACTCAAACATGTCCCGGCAGGCGGAGAGCAGGTCGATCTTGTGGGTGGTGACCAGCGCGCCCTGGGACAGGGGATCGTTTTTAATGAACTCTACGACGGCGCAGTAGTCCTCCGCGGGCGCGTGGATTGCGATGTCGATGCCCTTGATGACGCCGTCGATGCCCAGCGCCTCGGCCCAGATGGTAAAATGCCGCATGATGGACGATTGGCCGGTGGTGCCGCCGATGAAGTACATGTTGGGGCGGCTGGCGGGGGCGGGAAGCGTAATCATATGGGGTCACTCCTTCGAGAAGATGTGGGGCTTGGGTTGATGCCGTGGTTTATGTTAGGCCCGCGAACGCGCGGGCGGGGTTGGCGCGGGTGATGGCTTCAAGGTCAGCCGGGGAAACGCCCGAACGCGCGAGCGCCGGAAGGAAGACTTCGAAAAGATAGGTCAGGCCGATTTCGCCGCCATAGCGCCTGAGCCGCGCGGCGGTGGTGTCAAGAGACAATAGCAGCCTGTCCCGGTGGCCTTTTTCCAGCATGAGCAGGATCAGCCGGATTTCGCTTTCGTCGTCGTGGTACTTGAAGCGGCCGATGGTGTCGCATTCTAGAAACGAGCCGGTTGCCGCGATCTCCTCGTGGGGGCGGAAGTCGCTCGCCTGGCGGTCGGCGTGGCAGACCAGTACCCGGCGGGGGTCCAGGCCCATGCGCTCGCACAGCCCGACCGCTTTTACCGCGCCCGCGCCCGACTCTGTGTGCAGGACCAGCGGCGCATCGCCTTTTGCCGCCGCCCGCGCCGCCGCCTTGAGCAGCGTTTCGTCGCGCCCGACGGGGCCTTCCGGCCCCAACGCCGCTTTGACCGCGCCCGCGCGGATTGGAAGCCGCGTAGCGTTGTCCGCAACGCCCACTTGAAGCTCCATTAAAAACCGCTCGAACAGCGCGTCGCCGTCCTGAGTAAAGAAGAAGCTGTCGGGCGGATAGAACATCGGGCGGTGAAAGCCGGTGACGGTAATGATATGGACGCCGCTTGCACTGTTCAAGCGCTGGAGCGCCATTGCGTCCCGGCCCGCGCCGCCCGGCTGCGCATCCAGGATGGTTCGCCCGCCCAGCGTGAAATAGTCGGAAAGCTCCAGGGCGGACTTCGCCTCGTCGTCGATCCGGAGCGCCGGATTGGCTTTCGCGGCTGGGGTTTCTCGCACAAACAGGTGCTCGTGCATCTGGCAGTGGCCCAGATCCGCTGGCGAAAGCGCCCCGGTGACGGTCTGAACAGTTTGCATGGACGAGCCTCCCGTGCAGTCATATGATGTAAAGGAACAATATCGCTTTGTCATTACATTATACACACCTAGGTACATCCCGTCAAGCCTTTCATGACAAACCGCTGCGCCCTCCTTTTTGCGAGCAGATTTTACCGCGAAACGGTACGTCGGGCCAAATATTAAGCCGCGGCGCTCCTAAATGGCGCGCCGCGGCGGCTGTAATGCTCACATTCTAGATGCTGGTGTCGATCAGGAGTGTGACCTCGAAGCGGTTGCGGTCGCCCCGATAGCGGGCCAGCGAGTATTCGATGGGCTCGTCCTCGTGGTTGTAGCCGATGGTGGTGAAAAAATGGATGGGACGTCCGCGGCTCACGCCCAAGAGGTTCGCGTCCTGGGAATTGGCCGCCACCGCCTCCAGTACGCGGGTGACGCGGCAGATGCGCGTCTTGTCGCTGGTGGCCAACACGCGGTATAGCGATTCCTTGGAGAAATCGTGGTCCAGCACGAAGGAACATCGGTCGTAGGGCAGGTAGGTTTCGACGGTCACGATGGGGTCGCTGTCGGCAAAGCGCAGGCGGCTCAGGTAGATATACTTGCCCCCCGGCGGCAGGTCAAAGTGGGCGGCTACCCGCTCGGGCATCGTGACCACCTCAAAGGCCAGCATCTGAGTGGACGGCTTGCAGCCGGTGCGCTCGATCTGCTCGTTGAACGTCTCCAGGCGCTTGATGAAGTCCTGCTTGATCTTGACCCGCGCCACGAAGGTGCCCTTGGACTTGATGCGGTACAGCCAGCCCTCCTGCACCAGTTCGGTGATCGCCTGGCGCACGGTGGTGCGGCTGATCTGGAACATCTCGGACAGTTCCTTTTCGGTGGGGATCAGCCCGTCCACCGGATAGCCGCCGCTCTTGATCTCCTCCAATAGAAGGCTCTTGAGCTGAAAGTACAGCGGGATGGGCACGGTCTTGTCCAGCTTCTGCAGATGGAGCATCCGAAAAACCTCCACAGTCAGTGTATGCATAAGGTACTTTGTCACATCATTATTGTATCATGTTTTTGCCGCCATGCAATATTTCTTTTGTAATTTGTTCTCCGTTTGCGGCACAAAAATGCGAGCGATTCCCCGGAAAGCGCTGTTGACAAAAGAAATCTGTGCGGGTATACTATCAATAGTATTATGTCGTGACGTTATGACTTATTCGACAGGAGGGTTTTCTATGGGATACGTACCCGCACCCGTTCGCGCCTGGGGCTCGCCCAGCCGCTACATCCAGGGGCCCAACCTTTTGAATCAGCTGGAAAAATACACCCGAGTCTACGGCACGCGCGTTGCGGCGGTGATCGATCAGTTCTTCTTTGAGAAGCTGACGGCCGAGCTCAAGGCGCAGTTCGAGGGCACCGGCTCGGTCATCGAAACCGTCATTTTTAACAGCGAAGTGACCGAAAAGCAGATCGAGGCGACCACGGAAAAGCTGCGCGCCTTCGGCCCCACGGTGATCGCGGGCATCGGCGGCGGCAAGACGCTGGACACCGCCAAGGCCGTGGCCGACAACTTCAAAACGCCGGTGATCATCTGCCCGACTTCGGCCTCCACCGACGCGCCCACCAGCGCCCTTTCCGTCATCTACAAGGAGAGCGGAGAGCACTCCCACGCCCGCCCCTATGTGTCCAACCCCAACCTGGTCCTGATGGACTCCACGATCATCGCCAAGGCGCCGATCCGCTTCCTGGTGTCGGGCATGGGCGACGCGCTGTCCACGGTGTTTGAGGCCCGGGCAAACGCCCTGGCCGACCACGGCAATTACATCAACGAGTCTCAGGGCCCGTTCCGCCGCCCGAAGACGGCGATGGCCATCGCCGAGTACTGCTACGCCACGCTGATTGAGCGCGGTGTGCAGGCGAAGCTGGCCGCCGAAAAGGGCCTGGTCACCGAAGCGGTGGAGGACATTATCGAGTGCAACACGCTGATGAGCGGCCTGGGCTTTGAAAACACCGGCTGCGCGGGCGCGCACTCGGTGGGCGACGGCGTCACCGGCCTTCCCGTGGGCGCGAAGTCGCTGCACGGCGAGCGCGTGGCCTTCGGCGTCGTCTGCCAGCTGGTGGCGGAGAGCGCCCCTAAGTCGCTGATCGACGAAGTGGTCAACTTCTGCCTGGACGTGGGGCTGCCGGTCACCCTGGAGGATCTGTGGGTGGAGAAGACGCCCGAAAACCTCAAGGTCATCGCCGAGACCAGCATGCACTCGTTCTGGAACGCCGAGCCGTTCAGCATCTCCATCGATCAGATCATCGACGTCGTGCTGGCCGGCGACGCGATTGGCGCATTCTACAAGGCAAAAAGAGCAAAATAGACAAGTACAATCCATCCGCCGCGGCGCCTGAAACGGCGCCCCGGCCGCGTGATGGCGCATAGGAGGAAAATCATGAACGTAATGGCCGAAATTGCCCGGATCGGCGTGGTGCCGGTGATCAAATTGGACGATCCGCTGGACGCCGTGCCGCTGGCGCAGGCGCTGAAAGCGGGCGATGTGCCGGTGGCGGAGGTCACCTTCCGCACCAGTGCCGCCGAGGAATCCATCCGGCGCATTGCGGGCGAAGTGGAAGGCGTCCTCCTGGGCGCGGGCACGGTCTTGACGGTGGAACAAGCGGAGCGCGCGCACAAGGCGGGCGCGAAGTTCATCGTATCCCCCGGCTTTGACCGGGACGTGGTGACAAAGAGCCTGGAACTGGGCATGGACGTTCTGCCCGGCTGCGTCACGCCCACCGAGATCATGGTGGCGCTGAAGCTGGGCCTTAAGGCGCTCAAATTCTTCCCGGCGTCGGTGTATGGCGGGCTTGCGGGCATCAAGGCGCTGTCGGCGGCGTTCCCGGGGCTCAAGTTTGTGCCCACGGGCGGCGTGGGGCCGAAGAACCTGGCCGAATTCCTGGGCTTTGCCCCCATTTTGGCCTGCGGCGGCAGTTGGATGGTGGACGTAAAGAACCTGCCGGAGACCACCCGCCTGTGCGAAGAAGCCCGCGCCATCGTGCGGGAAGTTCGCGGCTAGAAACCATCCCGTGAATGCGGAAATCCACATTGCGCCGGGTCCCTTTGCCGGGACCCGGCGTTTTATGTCCAATTCCAAGCGGCGCAGGCTCCCGGTGCATTGTTGACGGCTTGTCTGCCCCATGCTACAATGCCGGTAACGTGATACTAATTCCGGCTAATAATGCTTCGTCGCAGGGGATCTTTTTGCGCAGTGCCGTGTCGCTCTGCGCTCACCGTAGCGCTGCTACGCCTCGCTCCGGCTCCTAGCCCTGCATCAAAAATCCTGCCCTGCTTTGGGAGCATTATTATTCTCCATTAGTATGAGAGGAGGGATGCGACATGTTCGGGAAATTCATCGTGGATTCGTCCGATGCCAAGGTGCGCGCCGGGGATTTTGACCCGGAGGACACGCTGAACCTGACCAAGGAGGGCGTCCAGGCGGATTGCGACCGGCTTCAACGGCGGCTTTCCGAGCTTCAGGAGAGGCTGTATGCTTCGAAGAAATACGCGCTCCTGATCGTGCTGCAGGGCATGGACTGCAGCGGCAAGGATGGCGCCGTCAAAAAGGTGCTCTCGGAGGTCAACCCCAACGGGTTCTACGTGGAAGCCTTCAAGGTGCCCACGCCGGTGGAGCTGGGGCACGACTACCTCTGGCGGGTGCACCAGAAGGCGCCGCAGAGGGGGGACATCGCCGTGTTCAACCGGTCGTACTACGAGGACGTGCTCGTCACCCGCGTACACGGACTGATCGACGACGAAACCGCCCACAGAAGGTTTGAGGAGATCCGCCATTTTGAGGAATACCTCGTAAGCAACAACACCGTGCTGCTCAAGTTCTTCCTGCACATCTCCAAGGAATTCCAGCAGGAAAAGCTGCTGGAGCGATTGAAGGAACCGGAGAAGAACTGGAAGTTCTCCGAAGGAGACCTGAAGGAGCGGAAGTCCTGGGACGAGTACCAGCGCTGTTATTCCGACATCCTTTCTCACTGCGGTACCAAGTACGCGCCCTGGCACGTGGTCCCGTCGGATCACCGGTGGTTTCGGGACTTTTTTCTCCTGCACACGATCGTCCAGGCGCTGGAGAAACTGCCGCTTGCATACCCGACCATTCAGGGGAACATCCGTCAGCTGATTCAGGAGGTGGAGGCGAGCGAATAACCCCTGCACGTTCTTCGCTGCCAGCGTGCTCATGGACTTCTCCAGCGAGGCGAGGGAGGCATAGGGGTGTGGGAGAACGGGGGGGGGGGGGGGCGGGCCCCCCCCCCCCCCC
>JAEVZE010000023.1 GCA_023392395.1 Bacillota bacterium | reverse complement strand
GTCCGGCGGCAACCAGCAAAAGGTGATCATCGCCCGCTGGCTGGCCACCGAGCCTAACGTCCTGATCCTGGATGAACCCACCCGCGGCGTGGACGTGGGCGCGAAGGCCGAGATCTACGCCATCATGAACGAACTGGCCGCCAAGGGCGTGGCAATCATCATGATCTCGTCGGAACTGCCTGAAATCATCAACATGTCCGACCGCGTGGTGGTCATGGGAGACGGACGCGTCAAGGGAACCTTGCCGCGCGATGCGCTATCTCAGGAAAAAATCATGTTCCTGGCGACGGAGGGAATGTAATGAGCACGCAAAAGACGTACGGGATGGCGGTCCAGGGCAACCCGGTCGGCCGGTTCTTTTCGAAGTATTTCAAGGACAACGGCGCGATCCTGATCGGCCTTGTGGCCATCATGCTGCTGCTCCAGTTGCTCACCGCCGGGTCGATCGATCTGTCGCAAGGCCTGTTTTTCAAGCAGAAGAACATTTTGAATGTGCTTCGTCAGGTGTCCATCAACGCCAACCTCGCCTGCGCGATGACGCTGGTGATCATCCTGGGTGGCATTGACATCTCCGTCGGCTCGGTAATCGCCCTCTCCGGCGTGGTGACTGGCGGCCTGATCGCCTTCAACGGCTGGGGCGTGGTGCCGGCGGTTCTCATGGGCGTGCTGGTGGGCGTGCTGTTCGGCGTGTTCAACGGCTTTCTGATCTCCACCACCCCGCTGCCGCCGTTCATCGTCACGCTGTCCACCATGAACATCGCGCGCGGCATCGCCTACGTGTACACCGGCGGCTCCCCCATCCGCGTGATGAGCGACGAGTTCAACTTCATCGGCTCCGGTTACCTGGGTCCGATCCCGATGCCGGTCATCTACTCCGCCCTGTTCATCGCCATTACCGCCTACATTCTGAACCGCACAAAACTGGGCCGCCACATCTACGCCGTCGGCGGGAACCGCGAGGCGGCGCGGTTTGCCGGCATCAACACCAAGCGGATTCTGTTCTTTGCCTACGCGTATTCCGGCTTGATGGCAGGCATCAGCGGCGTCGTGCTGGCCAGCCGCATGTTCTCCGGCCAGCCCACCGCGGGCGCCGGCCAGGAGATGGAGGCCATCGCCGCCCCGGTGCTGGGCGGCACCAGCATGCTGGGCGGCCAGGGCGCGATGGGCGGCACCGTGATCGGCGTACTGATCATGGGCGCGCTCCAGAACGGCCTGAACCTCCTGGGCATCAACAGCTTCTGGCAGTACGTGGTCAAAGGCACGGTCATCCTCCTGGCGGTCTACATCGACGTCATCAAGAAGCGCACGCGCAAGATCAAGGTGGCATAGCGCGGTACACCGGCTGGGCGCGCGGGCCGCTCAGCCTATAAGGGTTTTCGACGCCCTGATCTCTATACAAACCCCTGTTACGCAAGCGCGGATCAGGGGTTTGAGCGTTTGGAAATGACGGAGCAATCGATTGCCCGAAAGGAGAGAATGTCATGGAGGATGCTCCCCGCCCATGTCCCTGCAAGAGGCTGCAATGTGAAAGGCACGGGCATTGCGCCGAGTGTGAACAATACCACGAGAAATACAAAAAGTACCCACCATGCTGCAAACGGCCAAGGAAGGAGCGAAAGAAAAAGGAGATAGACGCCACCCATCATCCCGTATAATATACTTTCACCGGGTGAGAAAGAATTCCGGCGAAATGGAAAGGCACCTTGAAACCCGAAAAGGCGGCGCATCCCGCGCCGGAACGAACGAAGGGGAGGAATCGCAGTGGATCAGCGGGTCGCACTTGTCACAGGAGGTACGCGCGGCATGGGCCGCGCCATCAGCGTGGAGCTTGCCAGATCCGGGAATATTGTATGCGCCATCTATCGCGCCAACGAGGCGGAAGCGGCCGCGACCGAACAGGAGATTTCGCATCTTTCCAATGGGTCGTTTGCACTGAAGGCGGATCTTTCGTGCGAGGACGAAGCCCGACGCGCGGTGGACGAGGTCGGCAGGCGCTTTGGACGCATCGACATCCTGGTGAACAACGCGGGAATCTTTGACTTCTGCTTTTTCGAGGACATGTCGGACGAATACTTCGACAAGGTAATGAACGCAAACTTCAAAAGCCAACTGCACATGATCCGCGCCTGTTTGCCCTACATGAAAACGCGCCATTACGGGCGCATCGTCAACGCCTCGTCGATCTCGGGTCGCTTTGCCGACGTTGGCCTCATCGCCTATGGCGCGAGCAAGGCGGCCATTGACATGCTCACGAAAATTGGCTCGGCGGAATTTGCGCCCTATGGGATCACCGTCAACGCCTACGCGCCCGGCATCATCGCCACGGATATGACCGCAAAGATGATTGAGGAACGCGGCGAAGTCCAGGTCAAGCAGATTTCGATGAACCGGTTCGGGGATGGCGCGGATGTCGCGCATCTGGTGAAGTACCTCACCTCGTCCGAGGCGGGGTACATCACCGGAGAAATCATCGGCGTGGACGGTGGATTCTTCAAGGTGCAGAACTGCGAGCGCGCCCATGAGTATGCCCGCGCGCACGCGGGGGATTGATCGTTGTAGAACGCGCTGGCGCAACCGCATCGCCTTGTTTCCCGGGCCAAACGGGCAAAAAAAGGGCGGGCAGCCTTGCCAAAAGACAGGGCTGCCCGCTTTATGCAATCCATTTATCCTACTTATACGGCCATCACGTATTCCGGGTGCGAACCAACTGTATGTTGGCGTGTTCCGACAGGCAATTCACGATGTCTTTGTAGGTGGTTTTTCCCTTCATGTCGAGCGTATAGAGATTGGTGTACAGATTGTGATCGCCCTTGTTCTCCACGTGGAAATCCACGTCCAGAACCTCGATCCCCATCTTCTGGAAATTCTCGTTGATAAACGCGATCGTCTCAACCCGGTGGACGAATTTGACTTCCACGTTTTTGACCGCGTTGACTTTTACGACCTTTTGAAGCGTGGTCAGGGTAATCATCACGATGGCGCAGCCCACCGCGGCAAGGCCATAGAAGCCCATGCCCGCGACCAAACCCAGGCAAGCGGCATTCCACAGAGACGCGGCGGTGGTAAGTCCGGTGATCTTTTTCTGTGCGATGAAGATGGTTCCTGCGCCCAAAAAGCCGATCCCGCTGATCACCTGCGCGCTGATCCGGCCCAGCGTGACCGTCACGCCGCTGTCAGCGTGCTGCAGATTCAATGTCAATGCGTCGACCACCAAATATCTTTCCATGATGGCGATAAGCGCAGCGCCGATGCAGACCAGCACATGCGTCCGCATGCCCGCGGGCCTGTTTTTTCGCTCCCGCTCTACGCCGATGACGCATCCAATCGCCGTCGCCAAAAGCAACCGCAGTCCTGCCTACCACCAAGTCACACGCTTACCTCCCAACCCGAGATTTCAGAACCCCTACAACGAAGCATAATACATACTAGAAATGGTACAACGCCTTCCACGGGGAAAAATGTTCGCCTAAAGCCCGCTCTTCTCCCATTCCTTCTGTTTCAGGTTTGTATAGAGGTAGACGATGGCGGAGACGGAGGAGAACAGGAAGATCACAACGGACAGGGCGGCGGAGAGTTCGTAGTTCATGTTGGTCTGGAACTGGCGCCGGAGGTATACGCCCAGCATCATCGGATGGTTCGGGCCGATCAGGTAGGGCGTGGTGAAGGATGAGATGTTGCTCATGAAGATGAACGTCATGGCGATCATCACGTCCTTGAACGACAGCGGCAGGATCATCTTGAAGAACACCTTCAGCTTGCCCGCGCCCACGTCGCGCGCGCTCTCGATGATGCTGTCCGGGATCGAGGACAGCGCGGCGACAATGATCATCGTGGCGAACGCGATGTTGAACCAAAGGTTCATCATGATGATGCCGTTGGCGTTAAAAAGCAGCCCCGGCTTGAAGTTGCCGCCGAACAGCTGTGACACGCGGTTCAGAAAGCCGGAGTCGCGCACCACCGTCATCATCGCGTAGATCGCCACCAGCTCGGGCACGAACCGAGGCAAGAGGTACAGCGTGGAGATGATCTTGCTGACCTTGGAATTCGAGAACCTGAGGTACATCGCCAGCAGGTATGCAATCACAATCGCCAGCAGCACCGTGACCACCGTAATCCAGAACGTGTACCAGATGTTTTGCATCGCCACGCGGTCGGTGAACAGGAACTGATAGTGCTCCAGCGTGAAGCCGCTGCCGTCTGCCGTCTGGAAGCTGCGCCAGACCGTGTTCAGCATCGGGTATGCGATGATCCCCAGCGCCACGGTGAGCGCAGGGAGCAGCATCAGCGCGATGAACAGGTTGGTCTTCCAGGTGCGAGGTTTCATAGGGCATCAAGCCTTCCTTTCACGCAGGAGCCTGGGGCGGAGGGTTGGGCCCCCGCCCCGTGCCTTCCAATCATTCCCGCCGACCAGCGCGGCGGGAATGCAGTTTCCGCAACCAGTGCGCACACGGGTGGAGGAAACATTCCCTTAGGTCAGTGGGCCGCCCGGAAAATCCGCAGATTTTCAGGCTCGCGCAGGTTCTCCAATGCGGTGAAAAGACGCAAAGCGGATTTTCACCGCTGCATCGCGCGGGGCAATGTCGATCCCCCGTAGGG
>JAEVZE010000438.1 GCA_023392395.1 Bacillota bacterium | reverse complement strand
TCGGCGGTGTGGGCCATCTTGCGGTACTTGATGGACTTGAACACGATGTCGGCCACGTCTTGGGGCTCCGGGCCGAAGATATTGGGCCGGGTGACCAGGATCTCCTCGCCGATGCCGATGAGCAGTTCCGCGTTGATGCCCAGCGCGGGATACAGCATCTCAAAGTGCTCTACAACCACACGGCGGCCCTTTTCCAGCGCCTTCTTCACGCAGGAGGCCAGCACGTGGGGCTGGGTGAACGCGGCCTCAAAGCGCATGTCCAGGTGGTAGGTGTGGGGGCTGAAAAAGCCGCTCTCGTCGTCCACAGACAGGATCGGAAGGGGCCGAACGTTGACGCCGTTGTCGTCGTTGGTCATCTCAAGGCCGGGGAACATGCCCTTGACCAGCATGCTTTTGCCGCTCCCCGCCTCCCCCACGATGCCGATCAGCCGGTCGAAGGGCGACAGGTGGTGCTGGGCGATGGTCATGCCCATCTCGGTCATGCGCCGGATGCCGCGGGGCGCAAAGTACACGCCGTACAGGTAGTGATCGTTGACGGACACGCCATCGCCTCCTGTTTATACCAATGCAAAATATTGTTTCGTCCAAAGCAGCGAGGAATTTTCGATGCAGGGCTAGGAACCGGAGCGAGTCGTAGCAGCGCTACGTCGAGCGGAAGGTGACACCGCCCTACGCGAAAAGCACCGCTGCAACGACGAAAGAATGTTTGGAATTGGTATTATCCATTCACCTCGAGGGTCAGGAGCGGCGCGTGCTGCTGCGCGCCGTACACGTCGGTTTCGCCCGGGTCGCCGGAGCAGATGGGCCGCTCGATCGTCACCTTGATGGCCTTGGCGGGCGGGAAGGCGACGATATTCACGATCTTGTCCGGCGTGATGCGGTAGAGGCCGCAGATCACTTTTTCATTGATCGCGCCGGAGGACCAGACGCGCTCAAAGTCCTCCTTGGTCTTGAACATCACGTCCAGCGTCAGTTCGTAGGGGCCGGAGTTCTTGGAGCGGATGATGTCCGCAAGCTCAGTTAATTTCATATCGGGCCTCCTAAAGCGAAAGGTATTCGGCGGGGAACAGTTCGCACGGATCGTCCACGTCGATCAGGTGGTAGACGCTGAAGGCATACACGTCGCCGGCGTGGAAGTCGCTGGGCGAATACGGGAACGCCAGGTTGCCCGCGGTGGCCCTGCGGCCCTCGTAGCCGTAGTGCAGCATGGTGGAGCGGGCAAAAGAGCAGATGGTGTCGGCGTGGGCCTGGGTATCGGCCAGCACGTCGATCACGATGCCCAATTCGTGGCCCTCGACGACGGGGTTGGGTTCGAGCTGGCCCATCACACCGTCCCGCCCGTAGACCTTGAAATCCAGCCGGTAGTCGAACTGAGCGTCCCGGAAGTTGTCCTGTACCCGCGCGCGCACGCCGGAAATGATCTCATCGATCTTCTGAAGCATCACCGGGTCCCTGGCGCCCGCGATGGACACCGTGCGGCAGCCGATCTTCTTCGCGCCCTCCAGCTTGATCTGGTACTTGCCGGGCAGGAACTTCGAGCCCTTGACCCGGACGATGCGGTCGGTTTCCTGCTCAAAGGACGCCTGCTCCAGGCTCAAAACCCCGCCGGGGCCGGGCAGCAGGTACGGGTTGGTCTTTTCGTAGAGCGTGTGGGCCGCCACCGACAGCGTGGTGCAGCGGCGGTTGGGGCTAAGTGGTTCAACCCGGAAGTAGTCCTCGCCCAGGTAGCCGAACATGCAGTCGGAGCCGCTGCCCGGCGTGGCCGCGATGGCGGCGCACTCCAGGATCTTACCCAGATGGATCGCAAGCCCCCGGTCGTATCCTTTCAAAACCGGCAGCGCCGCAAAACAACTGGGGTCGTAGGCGCGCCCCGCCAGCACCACCTGCGCGCCGCCCGTGAGCGCCTTGACAATCGGCTCCAGGCCCATCTGCCCCACGACGCGGGTGGTTGCATTCAAAGCTTCTTCGGTCAATTCCGGCGCGGGGCCCAGCGGCGACACGCGGCCCTCCCGCATGGCCTTTAAAACGGCTGCGTGGGGCACCTCGGCGTGGATCTTCGCCATCGGAAAGTGCAGCCCCTGCTCCCGCGCGATCTCCTGAATGATCTCATAGCACCACTCGAGGTGCGCGTCCGCGCCGCTGCCGCCCGCGGTGCCCACCACCACCGGGATGCCATGCTCCACCGCAGCGCCCAGCATGATGGAAAGGTCGCGCTTGACCGAACCCCGGTCGGTGAAAGACACGCCCGCGCCCAGGTAGTAGGGGCCGGGGTCGGAGGAGCCCGCGTCCACCGCGATCAGATGGGGTTTTCGCTTCATGCCCTCCTCGAAGGAGGACACGGGAAAGCCGTAGCCCAGGATGGCGGTGGTGGAGAGGATCCGGAATTCTTCTTTCATGCGCGCCTCCCGCGCAGCGCCAGTATGCGCCGCATCTCATTATAGACGATCATGTGGCCCTCGTCCACGCCCATGCCGGGCTTGGCCAGGATCTGAACGGGCTTTGTCGCCATCGCCACGTGCACGCACACTTGCGCGCTGCGGTCGGTCTCGTTGCAGGTGCCGCCCTGATAAGCGCCAATGCCCTTCTCGCGGCAGTAAAGCACCGCCTCCGCGGTGTTCTGGATGCCGCCCAGGTCCGGCGTCTTGATCTGCAGCATGTGGCCCGCCTGGTTGTCGGCAAAGTACTTCACGTCCTCCAAGGTGTTGCACCACTCGTCGGCTACCAGTTCCACCGGGATGCCGCGCCGGTCGACCTCCTCGCGCAAAAGCCGCATGTCCGCCATCTGCCGCTCGCGCTCGTCGGCGTCCATCGGGCCCTCGATGCGCAGGCGGAAGGGTTTCGCGGCCTCGGACAGCTTTTCCAGGTAGTCGGCCATGGCCTTGAAGTGCTCGTTGCCAAACAGGATGCCGATGGTGCCGTATACGTCCAGGTGCAGAACAGGCTGATAGCTTTCTATGGTCCGCAGCGCCACGATGCGGTCCCTAAGCCAGCCCACATAGTCCAGCAGTTTCTCGCCGTGGCGGCCCAACTTCGCGTCCACGTTGTTGATCAGGCCGTGGGGCAGCACGTCCGCCCCCTTCAAGATCATCTTGTCGGCGTTGTCGTAGCGGTTGTCGCCCGACTGCATGAAGATCGGGATCATCGCGTCGGAAACCTTGGTGCCGTACTCCTCCGCCACGACCTCGCACATCAGCTTCTTCTTTGAACGGGCCACCGCGTCCAGAATCGCCTGGGACACGCCGTAGCGCGCCGCGGTGTGCAGCGGATGGCCGTCCGCATGGATCGCCTCGGCTTCGGCGGAGAGCTTCCGGAACGAATCCGCCTCCCGCCCGATGAGCAGCGGCTTCACGTACTTTTCAATGACGGGGATGTAGTCTTCCGACAGGAACAGCGGATCGCGCCCGCCGCAGCCGGAGTACTGCACCGCCGCGCAGTCGCCCAAGGCCACCTGGCCGTCCTCCAGGATCAGCATGACCGAGATCGACTCGCCCGGCTGCCGGACCGACACGAAGCCGGGGGTTTCGGGATTTCCAATATAGGCCGAGCCGTCGGCCAGCGCGCCGTGTTTGATGGAGCGCTGGTCGTCAAAGAAGAATCCGGTGCGCCCGCCGGATAGGACCAAATCCACGATTTTCATACCCATGCTTCCTTTCGATTCTCTACCGCGGGCGGCCGACCAAGCGGCCCTTACTGATGGCGTAAATATCGTCGATGACCATCTGGAACGAGATTTCGCGCTTTTCGAATTTGGCGCGCTCCTCCATCTTGCCCCGGTGGAAGGCCTTTAAAGCTGGAGAGAACGGCAGGCCCGCGGTGTCGAGCAAGCGCACCGCGCCCTGGTTATCCCGGGCGGGCAGGATCTTGCCCGCGTTGAAGCGGCTGGGGGCGAATGGCACATCCAGCACGCCCGCCTGGAATGCGCGCACCGCGCCCAGCGCGAGGTCGCCGCCGCCCAGCTCGTAGCACTTTTCAAGGATCGCGCGGGTCTCGTCCAGGATGACCTCCATCTCGCGGGACAGTTCGCCGGTCAGGGGCATCTGCTGGTCGGAGAGCATCGAGATCAGCTGCTTGGTGCACCTGAGGCCCTGCGCGTTGGCCTCCATCGTGGGCACGCCCATGGCCTCGTGGGGCGTCTTGACGATCACCTTCGTCGCCCCCGCCAGCGCCGCCGCCGCGCTGCCCCAGCCAATTACGCCGAAGGCTTTCGCCTCGTCCTGCGGGAAGCCGCCCATCCACTGGTGTAGCACCGTGGTCACGTTGACGCCGGTCAGCCCGGCTTTGGCAAGGTACTCCTCCGCCAGAATGGGCAGCGTGCGGATGGCCGCCACGTCCTGGGTCAGGTTGCCCAACTGGCCGTAGCCGATGGTCACATCCCTCACGCCCTGCTCCGCCGCCAGGAGCAGTTCAATGATCGCCACCGCGTGGGACATGCAGGGCGGCACCAGCGTGCCGGTCAGGGGGCCGAAGGGCTCCCGGTTGATCGAGATGCCGTTCTCCTCGTACAGGCCGGTCAGCCGGTCCACGTACTGCCAGTCCTGGATGGTGCGCTCCAGCGACACGCTCTTTGCGTAGGGGATGTTGTAGGAGATGCCGCCGCCCTCATAGCTGGTGAAGCCGCCGGAGAGCGAAATCTCAGCCAAAAGCCGCGCGTCCGGCGTGCCGTGGCGCACCTGCACCGGGGACTTCACCGCCTCGGTCACGCGGCGGCAGCCGGATACTCCGTGGTTGACCGCCGGGAAGCCGTTGAGCATGGCCTTGCCCAGCTTCATGCTCTCCTTGATGCCCACGTCTGCCTCCTCGTAGCGGTTGAGGCGGGTATAGCTGTCGATGGTGGTGGGCAGCAGGTCTGCTTCGCCATTGGTTTCGAGGTAGCTCAAAAGCTGGATGTGCTCGTCGATCAGCGGCACGCCCGCGCGGGGCTGGATCAGCGTGCGCCCTTCGGCCTGCGCCTTTTTCAGCTTACCCGAAAAGCGCTTCACCGCCGGGATGGCGCGCTGGTACTCCATGGATTCTTCCAGATCGACGTCCTTGCCGGTGGGCCACTGCGCCAGAACGTCCTCCCGCTGCCGCATAAACTCCTCCAGCGTCAGCCTCTTATTGCGAATTTCCATGTTGAAACTCCTTCTTTAGCAATGATCTTACAAGAGCGGGATACTTCTGGCTGAGAAGGCCCATGGCGAACAAGATGTAGCGGCCGTCCAACACTGGAAATGCGTCCCGGGGCATCAGCGACGACGGGTGATCCCCCTGAAGTGCGCGCCGGGCGATTTCGTAAGGATCATCCGCGTGCACCAGCGCGCCGCCGGTCAAAACGATCGTTTTCACGCGAGTCAGGTCCTTGCCGGTCTGCTGGTAGGCTACGCCCATGGGCGTATACACCTGCTCGATCTCCCCCGCGTGGCGTGTAAGCCCCAGTTCAATGGCAAGAGACGCCAGCGCCCGGTCGACGTCCCTTTGCGCCGGGGTCTTCGCCAGCACGTCCGGCGACCGCTCGATCTCCTGGAGCCACGACTCGACTTCCGCTTCCGGCTGGCCGGAGGCGTTGCAAAGCGCTTTCAACCCCGCGCCTTCGACGACGCCGCGAGCGCTGAAGCGCATGCCGATGTCGCCCTCCACGGTGCGCTTGGCATAGGGCTCCGGCAGGCCCTTCAGCACCGTGCCCGCCCGGGTGGGCAGGCCCTCGGTGATCGAATAGATGTCGGTGGTCGCGCCGCCCAGATCCACCGCGACCAACTCCCCTGCGTCCTCGGCGTACAGTTCCAGCGCGGCCAGCACCGCCGCGGGTGTGGGCATCAGGATGCCGTCCAGCAGTGCCTGGGCCTTGGTCAACCCCTTGGCCGCGATGATGCGCAAAAGGAACAGTTCCCGGATGACCGCCTGCGCGGGCTCGATGTTCAGCTGGTTGAAGGTGGGCATCACGTTTTCGCAGGCGATGGCCTCGCACCCCGCCTCCGCGAGGATGCGCATGCACGCCTCGCGCACGGCGCGGTTGCCCGCCACCACCACTGGAAACGTCGCGGGCATTCCGGCCAGCGCCTGGGCGTTCCCCAGGATACAGTCCCGGTTGCCGCCGTCGGTGCCGCCGGTTAGTAGCAGGATGTCCGGCTTCAGCAGCCGGATCTCGTTTAGATCGTCCCCGGTCAATTCATAACTGAAGGTGCGCACGACCTTCGCGCCCGCGCCCAGCGCCGCCCGCTTGGCCGCCTCGGCGGTGAGCGAGGGCACCAGGCCGCTGGCGATCATCCTGAGCCCGCCCGCCGCGGAAGAGCAGGCGAAGCGCTCGGAAAACTCGATTTCGCCGGTCTGCTCCCGGAGCCTCTGAACCGCCCGCTCCAGCCCAATGCCGATGTCGGTGGTGGCAGTGGTGCCGCTCTGGGCGACGCCCAGAACCCGCTCCCCCTCCACATCTACCGCAGCGACCTTGGTGTAGGTGCTTCCAAAGTCAATCGCGAGAACCGCGCGCATGCGCCTCACCCGCCTCCCGGACCGGGACGGCCCCGCTGGCTGCGTCAGCCTCCCTGGCCGCAAAACCCGCTTTCAGCGCCTCAATGGTCACCTCAGGCGGCGTGCCGGGGCCAAAAACCTTGTCAAAGCCCATGTCCTCGAAGCGCTTCCTGACCGCCTCGAAGGGCTGCTTGCCCACCACGATGTTGCCGCCCACGTACAGGAGAATGCCTTTCAGGCCAGCCTCGTCGCACCGCTCCCGCAGGCCCCGGCAGTCCAGTTCTCCGTGGCCGTACAGCGACGAAACGACGATCGCGCCCGCCGCGGACTCGATCGCCGCCTCGATGAACTCCTCCTGCGACACCATCACGCCCAAATTGACCACGTGAAAGCCCGCCTGGGTAAACGCGTAATTCAGAATCTGATTGCCGACGGCATGCACGTCCGCGCCGATGACGCCCAGCACCATGGTTCTCTCCGGCATAAGCCCTTCACCTCAAACGATCCAAGGTTTGATTTATATCATTATCCTACCATGATATAGCACAATTGTCAACCGGCTGCCATCCAAAATGACGGAAAAAATTCACCCTCCGTACAGGCTTGTACGGAGGGCTTCAGACTATGCAAGGCTGCTGCGCAGTGCGTTGAAAACCCCCGAGGGTTTTTGAGCGCAGAGGAAGAGAACTGCGCGAGCCTGAAATTCTGAGGAATTTCCGGGCGGCTCACTGACAAAAGGTATTGTTTCATTGAACAGTGAGCGCACTGATCAATGAAACACATTCCCGGCGCGATTGTCGCCGGGAACGATGAAAGCCTTGAGAACGGCGCCATCTTCGCTTAGGACATGCCTACGGCTGCATCAGTGCTTTCAGGCGCTCCTCGATGTACATCAAAGAGCCCATGTCGATCTGGTGATGGTACTTGATCACCTCGCCGCCCCGCTTTTCAAAGGCGGTGAGCGCTTCGAGATCCTCCGGCGGCGCAAACGCCAGGTAGTCCGGCGCGGTGAGCGCCACCCGCGCGCCAGCCAGAAACGCCTCCAATTTTCCTTCCCCCGCCAGGTGCACCGGCGCGTCCAGCGCGCGCAGGTTCGGGAACATCCTCAGGCCGTTCTGGATGATCTGCGCAAATCTCGACGTCTCGCAGTACAGCACGACGCCCGGCCCCGCCTCGATGCGGGACAATTCCATGATGGTTTCGGCGCTGGGCGAGAGGACCACCTTGCCGATGGCCTCCTGCCGCTCTCCCAGAATCGCCTGCAATTCATGCCCGTGGGTCTGTGTGGTAACGATCAGCGGGTAGTCGTCCAGGATGCTCCCGGTGGCCTTGCGCACGTCGTCCAGCAGATACTCCGACAGCTCCACGCCGGAGAAGTGCGACAGCTGCAGCGCCACCTGCCGGACGGATTCGGGGTTACAGTCCACCACCGCCACCGGGGTCAGCTTTCTGGCCGCGCCCCGCTGCCTTAGCGCCAATGACAGGTACATGGACACCTCGCGGGGCGTGAACTCCAGTTCCTCCAGCCGGTCCAGCATCGCCTCGATGGCGGCCATCGCCTGCTTCTGGCGGCTGCCCGCGCCCGGCTCCCCCGCGCGCACGAAGGTACCCCGGCCCTGGGCCATGTCCACCGCGCCCGCGCGCGTCAGCGCGTCGTAGGCATGACGAACCGTACCGGCGGCCAGGCCCGTGGCCGTGGACATTTGACGCACCGTGGGCAACTTGTCGCCGGGCGCAAGTTCGCCCGACTCGATCTTGCCCAGAATGGTCTCCACCAGCTGCAGGTAGACCGGCGTGCCGCTGTCCGGGTCCAGCCGGATGTCCATCGCAAATCGCTCCCTTCGGCCAGAGTGTTAGATTTCATACCAAGTAAAAACAGTAATTATTCGAAAGGGCCGAGGGATTTTTGATGCAGAACAAGGAGCCGGAGCGAGGCGTAGCAGCGCTACGTCGAGCGGAAGGCGACACGGTTCTGCGCGAAAAGATCCGGTACGACGAATAATTAATGTTTTGGATTGGTATCACAGGGTCGGCACGTTGACAAACCCGGTCGTTCCTTCCAATCGTTCCCAGCGACCTGCGCGCCGAGAACGTGTTTCATCGACCAGTGCGCACACTGGCCGATGAAACAATTCCTTCTGTCCGCGAGCCGCCCGGAAATTCCGAAGCATCTTAGGCTCACGCAGGTTTCTTTCTATGGATGTAAAGACGCCCGACGGAGTTTATCGCTGCCTGTATCGCGCCGGGCCGATGTCGTACAGGTTCGCGCCCAAGGAATCGATCAGGACCAGCGCCGGAAAGTCCTTGACGGTGAAGCGGTGGATGGCCTCCGGCCCCAGGTCGGGGTAGGCCACCACCTCGCTCTTCTCGATCCGCTGGGCGATCAGCGCCGCCGCGCCGCCCACCGCGCCGAAGTAGACCGCGCCCCTTTTTTTCATGGCATCCACCACGCCCGAGCCGCGCACGCCCTAGCCCATCATGCCCAAGAGCCCCGCCTCGATCAGCTCGGGGGCGTAGGTATCCAAGCGGTAGCTGGTCGTGGGGCCTGCCGGGCCGACCGGGTGCCCTGGCGAGGCGGGCGCGGGGCCTACATAGTAGATCAGCTGGTTGGTGAGGTCGATCGGGAGCATCCGCCCCTCGTCCAGCGCCGCGGCCAGCCGCTTGTGGGCCGCGTCGCGGGCGGTGTACAGTTCGCCGCTCAATAAAACCGCGTCCCCCGCCCGAAGCGACCGCGCCACCTCGGGGGTCAGCGGAAGTTGTATTTTAATGCTTTTCATGCGCGCCTCCTAGTGTTTCGGCAACTATAGAAGTTGCGTAAGACCGGCGAGAAATTTTAGTTCCTGGCAAGGAGCCGTAGTGCAGGCTTAGCAGCGCTACGTCAAGCGAAGAGCGACACCGCCAGGGCTTAAAAAGGTCCGGCGGGATCGCGACTTCTGGAGTGGGCTGAGCACTAGATTGTACGGTGAGCGTGCCGCGCCGCGTGGCAGCAGACGTTGACCGCCACCGGCATGGATGCAATGTGGGTCGGGTACGTGGCGATGTTGACCTTCAGCGCCGTAGTTCGCCCGCCGATGCCGCCCGGGCCCACGCCGGACTTATTGATCTCCTCGAGGATGCGTTCTTCCAGCGCCGCATACCTTGGATCGGGGTTGGGCTGGTCGA
>JAEVZE010000417.1 GCA_023392395.1 Bacillota bacterium | reverse complement strand
CCGTGCATCGTAAAAAGACTGACCGGCTGCGGCTCGGGCACCGAATACTTCGCCGTCACGCCGCAGGGCGATCTGTTCCCCTGCCATCAATTCGCGTCCGATCCGTCGATGAAGGTGGGCAACGTCTGGGACGGCGTGACCAACCCGGATCTCACCGGTCAGTTCGCCCGCTGCAACATCTACGCCCGCAGCGAGTGCCAGGACTGCTGGGCCAAGCTGTACTGCTCCGGCGGCTGCGCGGCCAACGCCTACCACGCCACCGGCGACATCACCGGCGTCTACGAATACGGCTGCAAGCTGTTTCAAAAGCGCATCGAATGCGCGCTGATGATCAAGGTCGCCCAGACACAAGGGCGTTAAAAAACCACGATGGTTTTTCAACGCATTGGAAGAAAAGCTACGTGAGCCTGAATTCTCACGAATTTCTGTGCGGCTCACTGACATAAGGTGTTGTTTCCGATAGAAGTTTCCGAACTGGTACCGGAAACACGTTCCCGGCGCACAGGTCGCAGGGAACGACTGAAAGGCAGACGGAGATTGTGCTGCCCTGGCGCTGATGGGCGCCGGACGACTGGGAGGAGGATGACTATGTCCACCTATGAGTCGCTCTATGGCTACGCATCGGACCGATCCATCGTCAACACCCACAGCCACTACCAGCTCCCCGAGGGTCCGCGTACGCTGGATTACTTGATGGAAAACAGCTACGTGCGCTGGCTAAACGTCCCGCTGGGGCAGGATGAGGCGGGTCGGGCGGATTTCCTCGCCCGGGTCCGGCACAACACCTACTTTGTATGGCTGGAGCGAGCGCTCCAGAAGCTGTACGACTTTCCAGAGAAGCTGACCGCGGGCAACTGGGCCGAATGGTCACGAGCGGTCGAGCGCGATGCTCGCCCCGACGAGCAAATCTTCCGCGAAATCTGCGGCTACCGGGCCATCGTGCTGGACGCCTACTGGAACCCCGGCTCGGACCACGGCAGCAAGTTGTTCACGCCCACGTTCCGGATCAATTCCTTCCTGTACGGGTACGACAGCGAGGCCAAAGACCATAACGGCAACAACGCGCTGCGCTTGTACGGCGAAACCCCGGACAGCTTTGACCAGTACCTTTTGTTCATGCGCCAGATCGCCCGTGAAAAGAAGGCAACGGGCTGCGTTGCGCTCAAGTGCGCCTCCGCCTACGACCGGCCGCTGGACTTTCAGCATGTCTCGAAAGAGCGTGCTGCTCGGGCCTACCAGTCGGCAAATGCCACGGCCGAGGAAATCCGGGACTTTCAGGACTATGTGTTCTTTGAATTGTGCCGCATCGCGGCGGAACTTGATCTGCCCTTCCAGTGCCACACGGGCCTCGGGCTGATCGACCGTACCAACGCGCTGATGCTTCGGGAGGCGATCGCTCGTAACCCGGACACGCGCTTTGTGCTGTTCCACGGCAGCTACCCGTGGACGCAGGACATCGCGGCGCTGGCGAGCTTCTTCCCCAACGTCTACACTGACCTTTGCTGGCTGCCGATCCTGTCGACCGGAGCCGCCGAACGCTTCCTTTCCGAGATGCTGGACGTGACCACCGCCGATAAGATCTTATGGGGCTGCGACACTTGGACGCCCCAGGAGAGCTTCGGCGCGCTGCTGGCGATGCGGGAAGTGCTTTCCCGCGTGCTCTCCTCCAGGATCGGGCGGGGCCTGACGGACATGGACGGCGCGCAGGACCTGACACGCCGCATCCTGTCCGAAAACGCCGCCTCCTTGTTTCATATCGGGACATGACGTGGGCCGACTGACGGTTCTTTCCGTGGACGCATCCTTTTTCCCCGTACAGCACTCATAGAAAAAGCGCAGAGAAGACGTTTCCGCCCTCTCTGCGCTTTTGTGTACTCCCTTTTACGAAGGGGTCGCCTCGTCCTCCGCCGCTCCACCCTGCGGTGCGCGGCCGACGAGACCGCCGCTTGCTACATCGCGGATCATCTTCGGGATGTCGAGCCCGACAGAAGCTTTCATCGCTTCGAAGGTCTGCAGCATCGATCCGGTCATGTCCCGGGTAAGGCCCGTCGCCGCTCCTTCGCCAAACAGGATGATCTTGTCTGTTTTTGAAAGCGGCTCGCCGATGGCGCGGGCGATCTCCGGCATCCGTTCGACCACCATTTCCAGCATCGCCGCCTGGCCATAGTTCTGCATGGCCTCCGCCTTGAGTTCCAGCGCCTGCGCCTCCGCCTTGCCCTTGAGCAGGATGGCTTCGGCCTGCCGCTGCGCCTCGTAGAACTGAGCGTCCGCAACAGCCTGCCGCTCGGCTCGCTCGGCCTCGGCCTGGGCGATGCGCGCATCGCGCTCGGCGTTCGCCTTTTCGCGGATCTCGACGTTGAGCTTCTCGCGCTGCACTTCCACCTGCTGACGGTTGAGGTCGGTCTCGCGTTGCAGGCGCACCATTTCGGCCTCCGCGCGCTGCTGTTCAAAGATCTTGCGCGCAACCTCCTTCTGCACGTCGTAGGCGATGTCCGCGTCGGCGCGGGAGCGGTCCTCCAGGATCTTGTATTCGGCCTTCTTGAGCGCCAAATCCTTCGACTGCCCGGCGATCAGCGCCTGGGACTCAAGCTCAGCCTTGTTACCCTGCTGGCGGGCCCCCGCAGAGCGGATCTGCGTATCACGCTCGGCTTCCGCCTTGGCGATGGCGGCGTCGCGCATCTTCTCCTGAATGTTGCGGGTCGCCATGGTCTCCACGACCTTGTCATCGTCGGAGAAGTTCTGGATGGTGATATTCACGATCTCCAAGCCCATGTTGCGCATGTCCGCGGTGGCGGCTTTGGAGGTCTCCGCCGCGAACTTGTCGCGGTTCTGCACGAGGTCAGAGATGGTCATGCGGCCGATGATCTCGCGCATGTTGCCCTCAAGCACCTGCGTGGCGATGGCTGCGATGTCGGTCGGCTTCCAGCCCAGAAACTGCTCGGCGGCGGTGGCAATGGATACATCATCCGAACCAAATTTGATGTTGGCGACGCCGTCCACCATGACGGGGATGTATTCCTGCGAGGGAACCGGCTGCGTGGTGCGAATGTCCACTTGCATGATGCCCATGTTGAGCTGATCAACCCGCTCAAAGAAGGGGATCACAAACGTTGCGCCGCCGCGCACAATACGGTAGCCGAACCGCTTGACCACTTCGCGCCCGTTCTCGTCCTTGACCCGGTACTTCCTGCGGCGGCCCGAGATGATCAGCGCCACGTTGGGCGCAACCTTGATGTACTGAACCCGGAGCGCAATCAGCAGGACCAGCACGACCACCGCGAGGCCAACCCATCCAATCCCCGACATCCGGAACAAGTCCCCGCCAAACACTCGCATCCCTCCACTCGCTTTTTCCCACTGTAAACCCCGCCTGTCCCGCAAGCGGTGCCATAATTCCCGCCATCGCCCGGCGCGCCGGGTTACAATCCTTATTATGGCATAAACCGTTAATGCATTCAATCGGTATTCCAAAGGATGTGCGCACTTTTCGAAAAAATCGGGGGCCGCCGCGATGCGGCAGCCCCCAAAAAGAACGGTTTATGCGGTTTTGCATCAAATGCGCTCGAACATGCCGTCGCCGGTCATCCGGAGGTTTACATCGCCCTGCGCGCTGTTCTGGTGATAGCGAAGGATGTTGGGCCAGTCGCAGAACGCATAGTGCGCTTCCGCCTTCTCCCGGCTCGTTCCGCCCATCAGTTTCCGCCCAATCAGCCGGTCTTTGAGCAGCGCCTCGTCCGCG
>JAEVZE010000350.1 GCA_023392395.1 Bacillota bacterium | reverse complement strand
CTATTGGGATGATACCCGATGCGGAGGAATGCCAATGAACAGCATGACCGGGTACGGGCGCGGCGCTCTCGAGCGCGACGGACGCCAGCTGACCATCGAGATCCGTTCGGTCAACCACCGCTTTCTGGACCTGAGCCTGCGCCTTCCTCGCTGCCTCGGCTTTACCGAGCAGGCGATCCGGGAGCGCATCGGGAAGAAGCTGTCCCGCGGACACGCGGACGTGTTCGCCACCTACAAAAACCTCCGGGATGATTCCCGCACCGCGGTGATCGACCCGGCGCTGCTGAATGCCTACCTGGCGGCGCTGGACGAAATCAAGGCGAAATCCGTCCTCCGGGACGACCGGAGCGTGATGGGCGTCGCCGCCATGCGAGATCTGATCGTGGTCACGGAAGCCGAGGAAGACCCGGACGCGCTGATGAAGCTGACCATGGACGCGCTGGACATCGCCCTTAGTGACCTCTCCGCCATGCGCGAGCGGGAGGGCCAGGCGATGGCGAAGGATATGGCGGGCCGCATCGACGCCTTGGAGGCGCTGACCCTAAAGATCGAGGAGCGCTACCCTGCGGCCCTCAATGAATACGCCGCCCGCCTGCGCGCCCGGATCGAAGAACTGGTGGTGAGCTGCGACGAGCAGCGCCTCTTGCAGGAAGTGGCCATCATGGCTGACCGCAGCGCCATCGCCGAGGAGACGGTGCGCCTTCGCAGCCACTTCGAACAGGTTCGCGGCATGCTGGCCGCCCCCGAACCGGTGGGCCGCAAGCTGGACTTCATCGTGCAGGAATTGAACCGGGAGGTCAACACCATTTCCTCCAAGTCGCAGGACATCCCGATCACGCAGCTGGTGGTTTCGGCGAAATCCGAAATTGAAAAGCTGCGCGAGCAGGTACAAAACGTCGAATGAGGTGCGATACGAATGCCTAAACCCGGGAAGCTGTTCGTCGTCTCCGGTCCGTCCGGCGTCGGCAAGGGTACGATCTGCCGCCTGTTCACCTCCAAAAGGCCGGACGTCTATATGAGCGTCAGCTGCGCGACGCGTCCGCCCCGGCCCGGCGAAATCGACGGCGTACACTACTTCTTCGTCACGGACGCCGAGTTTGACCGGATCATCGCGGAAAACGGCTTTCTGGAGCACGCGAATGTGCACGGCAACCGCTACGGCACGCCCCGCGCCGCCGTGGAACAGAAATTGAACGAGGGCCGCAACGTAATCCTGGAGATTGATGTGCAGGGTGCCAATCAGGCCATGCAGCGCTACCCGGACATCCACGGCATCTTCGTTTTGCCGCCGTCCAGGGAGGAACTGTTGCGCAGGCTGATCGTCCGGGGCAGCGAAAACGCCGAGCAGATCTGCCGCAGGCTCAAAAACGTCCCCGGCGAGCTGGTACGCGGTGAGAGCTACCCGTCCCTCCTCTTAAACGACAACAAGACCTCCGCCGCCCAGCGGCTGGGCGAAATCATCGACGGCACGTTTGAAACCACCAGCCGGGAGCGCGCGCTGCTCCTTGATCTTGAGAAACAGTTTGAAGCCGAACCGGTTACGAAAGAATCGGTCGAGGCATTGATTCAGAAATATAGGAGGTAAACCCCCATGATGATCGAACCGCCCATCGGAGAACTGCTGGAAAAGGTGGACTGCCGCTACACACTGGCGGTGATCGCGTCCAAGCGCGCCCGGGAAATCGTCGGCGGCGCGCAGGCGATGATCGATACCCGGGAAATCAAGCCGCTGTCCATCGCCATCGAAGAAGTCAGCCGCGGCCTGATTTCCTACACCCGAAATCAGGAGGAGGTCGACGCACGCTGATGCTGGAGGACTATCGCGTCGCACTGGGCGTCTCGGGCGGCATCGCCGCCTACAAGGCCTGCGAACTGACCAGCCTTTTGAAGAAGGCTGGCGCGCAGGTCCGAGTCGTCATGACGAAAAGCGCGACCGAGTTCGTGTCCCCCCAGACGTTTGAGACCTTGAGCGGCAACCGTGCCAGCGTGGACCTGTTCGACCACGCCTGGGAGATCGAGCATATCTCTCTGGCCAAGTGGGCGAACATCCTCTTGATCGCGCCCGCCACCACCAACATCCTGGCCAAGATCGCGCACGGCATCGCGGACGACCTTCTGTCCACCGTCGCCGTCGCGATGCCCGCCCCCATCGCCGTCGCGCCCGCGATGAATACCGCCATGTGGAATAGCTCCGCCAATCAGGCCAACATGGCGCTGCTCCGAGAGCGCGGCGTCCATGTGATCGGGCCGGAGAGCGGGCTTCTCGCCTGCGGGGACGACGACGTGGGCCGCATGACCGAGCCGAAGGACATCCTGTCCGCGCTGGAGGACATTTTGAACCCCCGGCGGGATTTCAAAGGGAAAAAGGTGCTGATTACCGCCGGGCCTACGCGGGAAGCGGTGGATCCAGTGCGCTTTCTGACCAACCGCTCCAGCGGCCGAATGGGCATTGCGCTGGCGGAGGCCGTGAGGGACCGCGGCGCGTTCGTCACGCTGGTGCTGGGCCCGGTTTCAATCGCGGCGCCCTCCGGCGTCGAGGTGGTCCGGATCGAGACCACGCGGGAGCTTCACGATGCAGTGGTCTCCCGCGCGCCGGGCTATGACGTGGTGCTTCAGGCCGCCGCGCCCGCCGATTACCGGGTGGAGAACCCCAGCGCGGGCAAGATCAAGAAGACCGGCGAGGCACTTTCGCTGACCCTCGTGGAAAACCCGGACATCGCCAGGGAACTGGGGCAGATGAAGTCCCCCGGTCAGGTGCTGGTGGCCTTCGCCGCCGAAACCGGCGAACAAATCGAAAACGCCCGCGAGAAGCGGGTGAAGAAAAACGCCGACCTGATCGTATTGAACGACGTGACGAAACCTGGCGCGGGCTTCGATGTTTCCACCAACATCGTGACCCTGATTGATCGAATGGGCGAGGAAGCACTCCCGATGCTTTCCAAGCGGGAGACGGCGGACCGCATCCTGGACCGGGTGCTCCTTTTATGCAATACTGCCGGGTGATCGTGGACCTGGCGTCGGGCGATGTGGACAGGCTGTTCACCTACCGGCTGCCGGAGGGCATGACGCTCTCCCCCGGTCAGCGGGCGCTGGTGCCCTTCGGGCCCCGCAAGCTCGAAGGCTGGGTGATCGAGCTGACGGACGCGCCGGACCTTCCCGAGGACAAGATCCGGGACGTCATCCGCCCCATCGAGGATTACCCGCTGCTGCAACCTGGGTCAATCGACCTGGCCAAGTGGCTCAAGACCACCTGTCATTCGACGATGGCTGCCGCGCTGAGGCTTTTGATCCCGTCCCAGCTTCGGGGCGAGCGCGTCCATGAAAAGACGGTGCAATACGCGCGTCTTATCATCGAAGGTACAGCGGTGGACGAGGCCCTTGCCGCCCGCAAGCGCGCCAAGCGGCAGGTGGAAGCCATCGAGCGTCTGAAAGGCGGCCCGCTGCCCGCGACCGAGCTAAATCGAGAGGCGCTGAGGGCGCTGGAGGCGGCGGGAATCGTTCAACTGGAGCAGCAGGAATCGCTGCGTACGCCCTACCGCGCGTCGGATGGCGCGCGCGCCGTGGCCCCGGAACTGACCAAGGCCCAGCGGTCTGCGGCGGAGCGCATCATCTCCGCGATGGACTCGGGCGGCGGGCGGTTTTTACTCCTCGGCGTCACCGGCAGCGGCAAGACGGAGGTCTACATCCGCGCGGTAAAACACGCGCTGAACGCCGGCAAGACGGCGATTGTGCTGGTGCCCGAGATCGCGCTGACGCCGCAGATGGTGGACTGGTTCCGCGCCCGCTTCGGAGCGGACGCGGCGGTACTGCATTCCTCGCTGACGCCGGGCGAGCGCTACGATGAGTGGCGGCGCTTACGCACCGGCCGCGCGAAGGTGGCCATCGGCCCCCGCTCGGCGGTGTTCGCGCCCCTTGAAAACCTGGGGCTGATCGTGGTGGACGAGGAACACGAGCACACCTACCAGTCCGACCGCCACCCCTGCTACGACGCGCGGGACGTGGCGCGCTTCCGAAGCTCGCAGGCGCAGGCGGTGCTGGTGCTGGGCAGCGCGACGCCCTCCATCGCCAGCTTCATGCGCACCCGGCCGGGGGTCAAGCCTCAGAACGCGCTGGAGCTGATCGATCTGCCCGACCGCATCCCCGGGAGCAGGCTCCCGGAGGTCGAGATCGTGGACATGAGCCAGGAATTCACCAAGGGCAACCGCTCGATCTTCTCGGCCAAGCTTCAGGACGCGCTCTCCGACTGCCTGGCCCGCGGCCATCAGGCGATCCTGTTCCTGAACCGCCGCGGCTACGCGACGTTCGTCAGCTGCCGTGCCTGCGGCCATGTGGAGAAGTGCGACGCCTGCGACGTGTCGATGACCTACCACCAGTCGGACGGCCTGATGCGCTGCCACTACTGCGGCGCGACCCGAAGGCCGCCCAATACCTGCCCCGCCTGCGGCAGCCCGTCGATCCGCTTTTTCGGCGCGGGCACCCAGAAGGTGGCGGAAGAAACCCAGAAAATGTTCCCGGACGCAAGGATCCTGCGCATGGACATGGACACCACCAGGGGCCGGGACGCCCACGAAAAGCTGCTGGGCGCGTTCAGAAGGGGCGAGGCCGACATCCTGATCGGCACCCAGATGATTGCCAAAGGCCTGGACTTCCCCAATGTGACGCTGGTGGGCGTGGTGGCCGCCGACATGGCGCTGAACCTGCCCGACTACCGCTCGGCGGAGCGCACATTCCAGCTGATCACCCAGGTATCCGGCCGCGCGGGCCGCGCCAAGGATCCGGGCCGCGTGGTCGTGCAGACCTACCAGCCCGATCACTACGTCGTCAAGCTCGCCGCAAGGCAGGATTACCGGGCCTTCTACGAGCAGGAAGTGAAGCTGCGTCGACGGGCGCTGTACCCGCCCTTTACGCTACTGGCCCGGCTGGTGGTGACCGCGAAGGACGAAGCGGCCGCGCGGGAAACCGCGCTGAGGTTGGATGAGGAACTCGCGGGCTGGCTCACCGAAACCGGTCTGGAAAAGGGCGTATTGTACCGGCACGCGCGGGAGGCTGCGATCAAGCTCCTCCGCGGCGAAGCCCGGTGGCAGGTGTTCGTGAAGCTCTTCGTGCCCGGTCCGGCGGATGAAATTTTGGAGAAAATGCGTTCGCTTTCATTGGACCCGCCGCAGGGCGTGGCCGTCGAACTGGAAATCAATCCCTCCAACATGATATAATGGCGGAGGTTCCAATCACTAGGAGGTCAATATGGCTGTCAGAAAAATCCTGCGCATTGGCGACGAAACGCTGCGCCGCAAGGCTCGGCCGGTCGAAGTGTTCGACAAGCGCATCCATACGCTGCTGGACGACATGGCCCAAACCATGTACGACGCGGAGGGCGCAGGGCTCGCCGCGCCGCAGGTGGGCATCCTGCGCCGCATCGTGGTGATCGATGTGGGCGACGGGATCATCGAACTGATCAACCCGGAAATCATCAGCGCGGAGGGCGAACAGATCAACCCGGAGGGCTGCCTGTCCATCCCCGGCCGCCGCTGCACCGTAAAACGGCCCCAGAAGGTCGTGGTGCGCGCCCAGGACCGCAATGGCGACCCCTTTGAGCTGACCGGCGAGGGCTTTCTGGCCATCGCCGTCTCCCACGAACTGGACCACCTGGACGGCATCCTCTACGTTGACAAGATGATCGAGGACGTAACCGACGAGCTGAACGACGAGGACGACGAAGACCGTGACGAAGTCTGATATGCGCATCGTATTCATGGGCACGCCGGAATTCGCGGTGCCCTCTTTCCGTGCGCTGACCGCGCACGGCTTTCATGTCGTGGGCGCGTTCACGCAGCCCGACCGCCCGGCGGGGCGCGGCCACAAGCTCGCGGCCTGTCCGGTGAAGCTCGAGGCGCTCCTTGCGGACGTGCCGGTCTTTCAATTCCAGAAGATCCGCAGCGATGAAGGCATCGCCGCGCTGGAAGAACTCGCGCCCGACCTGTGCGTGACCGCCGCCTTCGGGCAGATTCTGTCCCAGAAGGTGCTGGATATCCCGAAGATTGGCACCGTCAACGTGCACGCGTCGCTCTTGCCCGCCTACCGCGGCGCGGCGCCGGTCAACTGGTGCCTGATCGAGGGCGAAACCAAGACAGGCGTCACCACCATGATGACCGACAAGGGCATCGACACCGGCGACATCCTCCTGCAGCGGGAAACGGGCATTGCCCCGGAGGAAACCGCCGGGCAGCTGCTCGCCCGTCTGTCCGAAATCGGGGCGGCGCTGTTGATTGAGACGCTTATGAAAATCGAAGCGGGCGCCTGCCCGAGGACCCCGCAGGACGCCTCCCGCGCGTCCTACTTCCCCATGCTCAAAAAGGAGATGGGGCAGATCGACTTTGCGTTAGGCCCGGAGCGGGTCGCAAACCTCGTCCGCGGGCTCAACCCCTGGCCGGGCGCGTACGCGCTCATGCCGGAAGGCGCGCTCAAGATCCATAAGGCGAGGCCGGTACCGCTCGAGCGCGCGGCCTCGCCCGGCGAGATCGTTGAAGCCAGCGCGAAGAAGGGCCTCGTCGTCGCCTGCGGCGGCGGCGCGGTGGAAGTGCTGGAAATGCAGACTCCGGGCGGAAAACCCATGACCGCAAAGGCCTATCTGGCAGGCAAGACGCTGCCGGTCGGCCTCCGATTGAATGGAGTGCAATCATGAACAAAGGGCCCAACAAACCCCGCGGGCCTCGCCCGCCGCATCGGGAAGAAACACCCCGGCATACCGGCGGCCCGGCGCGTCCGGCGACGCCGGGCTTCTCCAAATCCGGGCCCAGCCGCCCCAACGCGGGGCCTGACCGTCCTTACGCAAGGCCCAGCCGCCCCACCGCGGGACCTGACCGCCCCAACGAAAGGCCCAGTCACCCCGCGGACAGGCCTGATCGCCCCAACGCGGGGCCTAACCGCCCTTACGCAAGGCCCAGCCGCCCCACGGACAGGCCTGACCGCCCCAACGCGGGGCCTGACCGCCCTTACGCAAGGCCCAGCCGCTCCACAGACAGGCCTGATCGCCCCAACGCAGGGCCCAGCCACCCCAACGCGGGACCTGACCGCCCTTACGCAAGGCCCAGCCGCCCCACGGACAGGCCTGACCGCCCCAACGCAGGGCCAAATCGTCCCATGAGCAGGCCCAGCCGTCCCGCGGACAGGCCCTACCGTCCCAATGCTCAGCCCAAGGCCGTATTCGATCAACCCACTGAAAAGCCCGTTCAGCCCAAGGCTGTATTTGATCAACCCGCTGCGAAGCCTGATCAGCCCGCCGCCCGGCCTGTTCCATCCAACGTCAGGCCAGAGCGTCCGATGGGCAGGCCTGACCATCCCAGAACCGGCTCCGCTTTTCCGAAACCCGGGTTTGGCCGCGCCAAGCCCCGGTTCGATCACGGCAAACCCCGGTTTGATCCTTCAAAGGCCAGGCCCGACCGGCCCAAAGCCGAGCCTGCCGAGAAAAAGCCCGCCAAACCCGTGGGTCCCGACGCCCGCCGCATCGCGCTGAACGCGCTGCTGGACGTGACGGCCTCCGGGGCCTATTCCACGCTGGCGCTGGACGCCCACCTGCGCGCAAGCCGCATCGATCCCATGGACAAGCGCCTGGCCACCAGCATCTTCTACACGGCCCTTGAAAACCGGTTGAAGCTGACCCATGTGCTAAAGCAGTTCGTCGAGCGCATGCCCGACCGGGAAATCGAGTGCGTCCTGCACATCGCGGCGGCGCAGCTGCTCATGATGGACAAGATCCCCGACTACGCGGCGGTGGACGCGGCGGCGGAGCAGGCCCGCGCGCTGAACCGCGAGCCCTACGTCGCGCTGGTCAATGGCGCGCTGCGCTCGCTCCTTCGCGCCCGGGACGCGGGCGAGATCCGCTGGCCCGACCGGAGCGACCCACTGAACTACCTCTCCATCATGCACTCTTTGCCGGCTCCACTGGCCGCCCGGCTGATTCAAGAC
>JAEVZE010000317.1 GCA_023392395.1 Bacillota bacterium | reverse complement strand
TTGGCCGCCTGGAACCGGGCGGCGTCCAGCCGGTTCAGCTGCGCGTTCTCCCGCGCGACCTCCACGGCCTCCTCCGAGATGTCCACGCCCAGCACTTCCGCCGCGCCGTACTTGGCGGCGTTCAGCGCGAACGACCCGTTGTGGCAGAAGCAGTCCAGCACCTTCGCCCCGGGGCAAAGCGGCGCGATGGCAGCGCGGTTTTCCTTTTGATCCAGAAAGAAGCCGGTTTTCTGGCCGTTCTTCACGTCCACGAGATACTTAACGCCGTTTTCCGTCATCTCCACCCGGTCGGGCACCTGTCCGTAGAGAAGGCCCGTCTGCTGCTCCATGCCCTCAAGCCTGCGGACCGGCACGTCGTTCCGCTCGTAGATGCCCAGCGGCTTGATTTCCTCCGCCAGGATGCGCACGATCAGATCCTTCCACTTCTCCATGCCAAGGCTCAGCGACTGCATCACCAGCACGTCCTGGAACTTGTCCACGATCAGCGCGGGCAGAAAGTCCGACTCGGCGAAGATCAGGCGGCAGCTGTTGAAATCAGCAAACCGCTTCCGGTATTCGATGGCCTCCCGCACGCGGCGGCGGAAGAAGGACTCGTCCACCGGCTCATCGTGCCGGGTCAGCATGCGAAGCGAGATCTGTGATTTCGGGTTGTAGAACGCCCGGCCCTGGTAGACGCCCTTCCCGGACATGACCTCCACAACGTCGCCCGGCTGGAAGTCCCCGTCTACCTGCTCTACATCGGAGGCAAACACCCATGGGTGGCCGGAGCGAACCCGCACCTCCCGCGTCTTTTTGAGAATTGCCTTGGCCATGATGGACCCCTTTCGAAATGCGGAATAATGAATATTCCGAAGTATTTAAAGCTTACGAAGCCCGGCGGATTTTCAACGCTCTGTCAGCAGCGACCGGCACTCCAAATAGTACCGTTTGTCCCGCGCCTCGCCCATGGAGAAGCTCTTCAGCGGCAGCGAGCCGCCCGTGCGGACGCCGGGGAATAGCGTGTACTTGTCGATGGCGGTGAGCTTCACGCCCGCCGCGCCCTTTGACCTGAGCGCCTCCAGCGCGTCCGCACCGTGGATGTAGTCCACAGAGGCGTCCGGGTGCGCGGCCAGCCACTCGTCCAAAAACGGCTGCAGGATCGCCACCGGCGGGACATCCGGGGCGTTGACAAGCCTGACCGGCGCGTCCAGCAGGTACATCTGGGCGCTGGCCTCGTCGCAGGCGGCTACGCCCACGCCGCGGCCGCGGCACCACATGATGAAGTCCAGCGACAGGTCCGCGCCGCTGGCGCCGAACACCGCCCGGTGGATCGGCCGGAAGACCAGCGACGGATCGAACAGGTTTCCGATCTCGCACAGCGCGAACCGGGCCGGGTGGGTCAAAAGCTGCTCGAGTGTAAGCCGGCCCTTGATCGCCTCCCACGAAGCCTTGGCTGTGGCCAGCGAATGGTTGCCGTCGCCCACCGCGTACAAAAGTCCGTCGCACTTGTCATACAGCTTTGAAAGCGCCGTGTTGACGGGTCTCAGCGCCGCGCCCTCCACCGCCCAACCCTGGATGTGGCCGCCGTCCAGCATCAAGTCGAAGTCATACAGCGGCCTCAAGGTTTTGCGCGTTTCGTACAGCGGCTCCAGCAGCGTCATTTCCGGGTCGTCCACGAGCAATAATACGTGGGGCGTCTCCAGCGGCGCGGCGAGCCGGATCTTCATCCGTGGCGGAATGCGCTCCGGAATGGTCTTTTCGGTGGGACGAATCAGCGCCTTCGAGCCGGGCGCGTAGTCGTACTTTTCCAGATCGACCGCCGCCACCAGGCCCAGCCGGACGCCGGTAGATACCTGACGTGCCACCAGCACGAAACCGTCCGTCGCCGGAACCAGCGCACCCTTCAGCGCCTTGCGCATCGCCTGATGGATGCGCGGGATGCGCTCGTCGCCCTGATTCAGCCAGGCCTCCGGGTAAATCATGTCCAGTGTGGACGGCGCGCCATCCGCCACCTGCTCCACTTCCTGCCAGTATTCCGGCTGGGAAGTGAACTGGTCGCAGGCGATCACCGCCCATTTTTGAAGGTCGACGCCGGTCGGCAGCAGGATTCCGCCCGGTTTCAGCGCATACTTTGTAAAATCCATCGTCCGGCCCCCAAGCCTTCTTGAGTATTCGCATCCTTTATTGTATCATGAATGTTACGGAATATCCAGAGAACTGGAGAAAAGTTTTCATGAAAAAGCAAAATCTACCGGGCATGCGCATCAACCGGCTGTTGTCGGACAGCGGCTATTGCTCGCGCCGGGAAGCGGACAGGCTGATTGAGGAGCGCCGGGTGACCATCGACGGCCGCGTGGCGGTGCTGGGCGACCAGGTTCCGGAAGGCTCCAAGGTGGCCGTGGACGGCAAAGAGGTCCTGGGCGGTGCGCCCAAGGTGTACCTGGCGCTCAACAAGCCCTCGGGCATCGTGTGCACCACCGACAGCCGGGAACCGATGAACGTGATCGACTACCTCAATTACCCGGAGCGCGTGTTTCCCATCGGCCGATTGGACAGGGATTCCAGCGGCCTATTGCTGCTCACCAGCGACGGCGACATCGTCAACCGAATCCTGCGTGCCGCGGGCGGACACGAAAAGGAATACCAAGTGTCGCTGACGCAGCCGGTGACGGACGAATTCCTACGCCGCATGGCCTCGGGCGTCGAGATCCTGGACCGGGTCACGCTGCCCTGCAAGGTCTGGAAAACCGGCGACCGGTCCTTTGGCATCATCCTGGTGCAGGGCATCAACCGCCAGATCCGCAGGATGTGCGACGCGCTGGGCTACCGCGTCCACACGCTCACCCGCGTCCGCGTGATGAACATTACTCTGGACGGCCTCGCCCCCGGCCACTTCCGCAAGCTCACCGACGAAGAAGTCGCGGAGCTTTTAAGAGAGACGGAGAGTACGCCGGGGCTCCGCCCCGGACCCCGCCAAGGGGACTGAGTCCCCTTGGAACCCGCACAAGGAAAAAAACGCAGAGGACGGTTCTCTGTGCATCTCCATATCGCTGGCAAACCTGGTCGTCCCTTTCATTCGTTTCCGGCGACCTGCGCGCCGGAAACGTATTTGACCCACCAGTGCGAACACCGGTGGGTCAAATAATCCCTTAAGTCAGGGAGCCGCCCGGAAATTCCGCAGAATTTCAGGCTCACGCTGAACTTCCTCTGCGCTGAAAAGCCGCTTGCGGATTTTCAGCGCCAGCGAAGCGGCATTATTCGTCGTCGTCCAGCGGCTCTTCGTCGTCCTCTTCCACGCCCGGCTCGTGAGGGGCCTCGAGGCCGCCGGCGGAGAAGGCATCCCGCAGCTTTTTGGTGAGCGCCTCGAATACTTCCGGATGCTCCTTGATGTACTTGCGGGTGTTGTCGCGACCCTGGCCGATGCGCTGGTCCTCGTAGGAGAACCATGCGCCGCTCTTTTTGATCAGCCCGCGCTCGATAGCCATGTCCAGAAGCGCGCCCTCGCGGGACAGGCCCTCGCCGAACAGCATGTCCACAACGGCGGTGCGGAACGGCGGCGCGACCTTGTTTTTGACGATTTTGATCTTGGTGCGGTAGCCGATGACGTCCGAGCCGTTCTTGATGGGCTCGCCCTTGCGGACGTCGATACGGACCGAGGCGTAGAATTTCAGCGCCTTGCCGCCGGTGGTGGTTTCGGGGTTGCCGTACACCACGCCGACTTTGTCGCGCAACTGGTTGATGAAGATGGTCATGGCGTTGGTCTTCGCGATCACGCCGGCCAGCTTCCGAAGCGCCTGAGACATGAGCCGCGCCTGAAGGCCGACGTGGCTGTCGCCCATGTCGCCCTCAATCTCGGCCCTGGGCACCAGCGCGGCCACCGAGTCGATGACCACCACGTCAATCGCGCCCGAGCGCACCAGCGCCTCGCAGATGTCCAGCGCCTGCTCGCCGTTGTCGGGCTGCGCGATGTACAATTCGTCGATGTCCACGCCCAGCGCCTTGGCGTAGACCGGGTCCAGCGCGTGTTCGGCGTCGATGAACGCAGCCGTGCCGCCGGCCTTCTGCGCCTCGGCCACCACGTGCAGCGCCAGCGTCGTCTTACCGGAAGACTCCGGCCCGTAAATTTCAATGATGCGGCCCTTGGGCAATCCGCCGACGCCCAGCGCGAAGTCCAGCGGAAGGCAACCGGTGGACACGACATCCACCTGAAGCCTGTTGGCCGCGTCGCCCAGCTTCATCACCGAGCCCTTGCCGAAGTCCTTTTCAATCTTTCCAAGCGCTACTTCCAGCGCCTTCTTACGGTCATCGCCCATCTTGCGGGTCACAATGCCCTTGTCCGCGCTCTTGTCTGCGGCCATTGACGTTTCACGCCCTTTCGAATACTCCGCTTGTACTATACCATAAACGTCGCTGTCCCGCCAGCGGGCCGAAGCGGATTTTACAGAGAAACAAACATGTGTTCGCCTTTCGATGGCCCGGGCGCATCCGGCGCGGTAGCATGCGAAAAGTGAAAGTGCGAGCGGGAGGGATCGGGATGCGGCGTCTGATGCGGCTGACGGGGCTTGTGCTGCTGATCATCGCGCTAATGCTCATTTTCCAGCCCCGTCCTGCCGCGCCTGTCAAGGTGCCCAGGGCACCCAGCCGCCCCAACGGCGTGATAAGGCTTGACGGGCGCGCGGTGATCGATTTGAACCGGGCGGACGAGACGCTCCTTACCGCGATACCCGGCGTGGGGCCTGTGCTGGCGGAGCGCATCCGCGCGCTGGCGGACGAAAAAGGCGCCCTGACAGCGCCCGAAGAACTGCTCAATGTTGACGGCATCGGCCCGGAGAAGCTGCGCGCGATCGAGGAAATGTCCGCCATCATCCCATGATTTTTTGTGGGGATTCCAAAGGGATTCAATCCCTTTGGCGAGGGTCCGGGGGGCTTTCCTGCCAAGCGCATCCCTTGAAAT
>JAEVZE010000314.1 GCA_023392395.1 Bacillota bacterium | reverse complement strand
TCGTCGGTCAAAAGGTTCACCTTTTGATAGAAGTCGAGGGCCAATTTGAGGTGATCGGCGTTTCCGGGGAGGTAGTTTTCAAAGAGATAGTCCTCCGCCTCGCAGACCTTACCCTGCTCGAGGAGTTCCATCAGTTCCCGGTGGACCAGATCGGTCGTGGAGAGGTTCGCCTCGTCCTCCACGACGTATTCGACGACATCCTTGTGGAAGACCAGCTGCGCGATGGAACGCACCAGCACCTTGATCTGCCGCATGACCCAGTCCTTTTCAAAGATCATAGTTCCTCCCGGGGTTATCCCGTTTTCGTCCGGTCTGGCTATGCAAATAACCGTCCCTAGCCGTTTTCCCGCTCCAGCGCCTCGCGCATCACATCCACCGGCGCTTCTACGCCCGTCCACAGCTTGAAGCCGATCGCACCCTGTTCCACCAGCATGCCCAAACCGTCCAGCGCGGTCGCGCCTTCTTCGCGCGCCTTCCGCAAAAACAGCGTGTCAGCGGGGTTGGGGATCACATCCTGCACGATCATGCCCGGCGCAATGTCCTCATAGCAAATGTCCGGGCAGTTCGGGTCCGGGTACAGCCCGATGGACGTGGCGTTGATCAGGATGTCGCAGGCGGGAATGCGCGCCGTGCCCGCCCAGCGCACGAATTCCGCGCGGCAGGCGGTCTTCTCATTCAGAAGCTGGCACAGCCCCTCGCCGCGGGAGACGTCGCGGTTGATGATGGTCATCTCCCGAACGCCCGCCAGCGCGCACTCCACCGCGATGGCCCGGGCCGCGCCGCCCGCGCCCAGCAGCACCACGCGCTTTCCGGTGAGGTCCACGCCCCGCTTGAAAATGCCGGTCACGAAGCCCTTGCCGTCGGTGTTGTAGGCGGTGAGCTTGCCTTCATTGTTCACGATAGTGTTGGTCGCCCCGATCAGCTGGACCTCCTGGCTCTGTTCGTCCACGTATTCAAGCGCCGCCACCTTGTGGGGCACCGTCAGGTTGATGCCGCGAAAGTTCATCGCCCGCATGCCGCGGAAGGCGTCCGCCAGGTCCTCGGGCTTAACCAGCAGCGTCAGGTACCGGAAATTCAGCCCGGTTGCCTGGAACGCGGCTTCCTGCAGCGCGATCGTCGGGTTCTCGTCCACCGGACAGCCGAATACCCCGGTCAGTTGGGCGCGATAGTTCCTGCTCATAGAAACCTCCTCAAATGTCGATGCGCGCCATACGCGCGGTGTGGATGCCTCGTCGTCTTTCAAAGCTCTGGGCGCGCTATTTAAGCGGCGCCTTGTCTACGGTGATGGCCTTGAGCCCCGAGCGCATCACCACATGCCGAAGCGCCGGACGGTACAGAAAGGGCGATTTGATCTCCTTGCCCAGGAGCTTCAGCCTAAGAAACCGGGTGGCGCGCAGGTAGGCGTGGTTGGGATCGGGCGATGAAAGCGCCTTGGACAGCCGCCGCGCGGTTTCAATCGCCCAGGAGATGCCTTCCAGCGAACTGGGGCTGATGAAACCGCCTGCCTCGCCGATCAGAAACGCGCCGCCGTGCCCGCACTTGAGGTCACGAAGCCCCCGGGGCCTCAAAACCATACAGCTCTCCGTAGAAAGCGGCTGGTTAAGGTTCATGCCCCGAGCGGCCATGGCCTCCTTCTGTCGCTCAAACCGCGCGCGGCAATTCTTCAGGGGGTACGCGCCGCCGAACAGAAGCTTCCCGTCCTTGGCCAGCCCCCAGGAGTAGCAGTCGGTGTTGGCCGGGTCGAACACGCACAGGTAGAAGGGGCGCTCGTCGCCACCCTCGAACCACTGCTGGATGGCCACGTAGGCCTGGGGTTTGTAACCGGGGTACAAGAAGCGGCGCACCAGTGAATTCGCGCCGTCCGCCCCCACCAGATGGCGGCACTCGATGTCGCGCCCGTCCGTGAGGCGTACGCGGAAGCCACCCTGGATGCGCTCCACTTTCGTGGCGGATACGCCCTCCAGCCGCTCCACATGCTCCGGGATCAGCGAGCGCAGCCAATGGTCGAACTTCAACCGATCCAGGTTGATGTAGAAGCGCTGGTAGTGGCGAGAAAGATTCGTGGAAAGGTCCAGCGTGCGCACCGAGAAAATCTGCGGATCCACCAACACGTTCTTGGGCAATGTCAGCGCGAAGCGAGCCAGCGCCTTCTGGGCATCCGGGGCGAGCAGCCCGCCGCAGGGTTTCACGAGACCTGAGCCTTCGGTTCGCGCGTCGATCGCCACGGCGCGAAGGCCGGGGTCGATCAGCCGGGCCAGCGTCGAACCGGCAGGCCCCAGGCCCAGAATGGCCACATCGTACATCGATTTCTCCTACAGAGCGACCGAAAACGCCGGTAGCTGGGTGCGATCGTTTCCGTTCATTTAAACCTCTCAATGCAATTCCTGTCACCGAAAAGGCACGGACAATATTCTACCACAAAGCGGTCCGCATGGAAAGATGCGCCTGGATTGCGGGCTAATGGAAAAAATCACACAAATATTCACGAATGGCCGTTTGAAAATCTGACAACATATGGTAAAATTTTGTCGTGAGTCTGTGTAACCCAAGGAGGTCCCGATGAATATCGTAGTGGCGGTCCCAGACCTGTTGCGATGTATTTCTGAGGCGATCGATATGACTAGTCCTGTCCTTCGCAACCACCACAGGAGAGTCATGCGCATCTCATACGATCTGAGCGTCGAATGCGGGTTTGGCGAGAGCATGATCGAACGGATTCTCGTGGCGGCTGCGGTGCACGACATCGGCGCGTTCATGCTCCGGCGCCGAGAGATCCTGCTGAATCTGGACATGCAGGAAGACAAGCATGCGCACTATGGCGCGGAACTGATCGGGCGTTTCCGCCCGTTCCGTGAGATCGCGCCAATCATTGAGCATCACCATTTGCCCTGGAGTACCATAGCTTCTCATAAACCCGGGTGGGAGCTCGTTCCGTTTGAAAGTCAGGTTCTGCACCTGGCCGACCGGATCTCCGTGCTCATCGACGAAAAAACCAAACTTCATGAAGTACCGGACATTGTTTCGAGGATTGATCATCTGGCCCCGGGGCGTTTTAACGGCGAATTGGTGGAGAGGTTCCATGCCGTTGCAAAGCGGGAGAGCTTCTGGCTGGACGCCCGGGATGCGACCGTGCCAACCATCGCGGTCAACGCCTCCGCTCGCAGCCTGATCCTGACGCCGGACGATCTTTCGGAGCTGGGAAAGATCTTCAGGCAGTTCATCGACTTTCGGAGTACATTTACAGCGACGCATACCGCGGGCGTTGCGACCGTCGCGCAAGCTTTATCTGAAATCTGCAATTTTTCCGCCTATGAGAGCGTGCTGATGAAGTTTGCCGGGGACCTGCATGACATCGGCAAACTGGCGATTCCGGTGTCTATTCTGGAAAAGAAAGGCAGCTTGACAGACGAAGAAATGGGCGTCATGAAGAGCCACACCTATTACGGCAACCGCCTTTTGCAATGCGTCAGCGCGTTTGACACCGTTCGCAAGTGGGGTGCGCTGCATCACGAAAAACTCAACGGCACCGGGTACCCATTCCACCTGACCGGGGATCAGCTGCCGCTGGGTTCGAGGATCATGGCGGTTGCCGACATTTTTACGGCCACGCTGGAGGATCGGCCCTACCGCAAGGGGATGGATGTGCCGACAGCCCAGGCGGTGCTGGACAACATGGTCAAAACGGGCGGGATTGACGGAAAGGTTGTAAAGCAGCTGCGGGAAAACTTTGAGGAGATTAATCAGAAGCGCATCGCCTCGCAAGCCGCCGCCGCGGAGGAGTACGGCAGGTATCTGCGGGAGGTCAAAAATGGCGCGTAGCGACGCCACATAGACGACGAGCATCCTTGCACGGCGCGGGGAAGGGGTGGTGCCCCGTTGCTCGTAAATACCGCGCCCGCGTTGGCCTTTGGCCCGCGCAGGCGCGGTATTTTGATCATAATCAGTGGATCAGCAGCCGCGCCTCGTCGGCAAGCGCGTCCAGCTGCTGCGCGATCGCACCGGACAGCGTGCGCAAGGTGGCCTCAGCCGATTCGCCTGAATCCCGCAGGTTCCTGTACAGCTGGTTGTTCACGCCGTCTTCCAGCTGGTCCCGTTTCTTCTCCAGCCCCGCGCGGTAGGCGCGCTCGGAGAAAGCAAGGCGCAGGAGATGGGGGAAGCTGGCCTTGCCCAGGTGCGTGCGGGCGATCGTGGTGCCCAGGCGGCTAAACGCAAAGCCGAGCGCGAAGCTGAGCGCAAAGCCTACCGGCCCGGCCATGAGCAGCGCCACGCCGCCCCCGCCGAGCAGCGCCCCCACGATGGAGGCGACCGCCAGGTCCACCGCCGTCTGCGCATAGGAGAAGTCCAGCATGCCGCCCCGGGTTTTCAGATCCAGCTCACCCGCACTGACGTAGAACGAATTCGGCAGCCTGAGCGTCGCCGCGGGCAGGCCGTGGCGTGCGCAGATCGGGTCGGTCAGCGCCTCGAGCGCGGGCCGAAGTGACGGCGCCCAGCCTGCGGCGGTCTGCTCCAGCGCCTTCAGCGCCTCGCCGGACTTCAGGTCTTCCTCCACCAGGCGCGCAATCTCCTCGCCCAGATCATCCAGGGTATCCAGGTCGCCCATTTTCCAGCGGCGCAGCGCCTTGACCGCGCAGTTGTCGATCAGCGCGGAGACGATGATGGGCGCCGCCATCCGGTAGAAGTCGGGCAGCTTTTCCGAAGCCGCTTTTGCGATTTCGCCCGAATCGATCAGCGCGCGCACGTCCTCCCGGAAGCGCTTGGCGCGAAGGTCGATGCTCAGCGCGTAGCAAAGCCCCCGCGCGATGGCAAATTCCGGCTCCGCGCCGCGAAGCAGCAGCGCGTCCGGGAAGATCTCCTTCGCCAGTTCCGCCATAAAGCCCATCCGAGATGCGCCACCGGTCAAAAGGATCACTTCGGGCGGCGTGTCCTTCAATAGCCCCCTGGCCCGTAAGAATCCGGCGCGAAACGCCTGGAACACCGAACGCCCGCGCAGCGCGGGGGACGGGTGGTTCAGTACCTCGTCCATGTCGCCCTCGCTTGCGGTCAGGTCCAATGTCAGCGGCGGGTCGTCGTAGTAGATCTTGACGGAAGATTCGCAGGGCACCGGGAAGCGCGCCTCGCCCGCGGCGCTCTGCCGGGAGAAGAACAATTCCTTGACCTTTCGGGCTTCCAGTTCGCACCTGGCCCGATAGGGCGGGCAGAGCCGGAAGATTTCCCGGATGCGCGCGGCGTTGGGGCTCTTTCGCAGGTTGTACTCCAGAAGCATCTGGTCGATCAGCCCACCGCCCAAGGCCTCGCCAAAGTCCACCGGCCGGGCCTCGAGCCTGTCCACGAACGTGAAGTCGGTGGTGGAGGAGCCCGCGTCGACGATCAAGGTGGGCTTGTCCAGCGTACTGCGGGTGGCCCGCAATTCGCCCGACTCGCGCACGAACATGAACGCCGCCCGCGATTCAGAGATTACCTCCACGTTCTGAAAGCCCGCCCGCTCAAAGACTTTCTTGTACCGCTCCCGATCGCTCTCCCGCCAGCCGGAGGGACAGCCCACGAAGAACGCCGAGGCCTCCAGGTTTTCCGCCTTGCCCGACTGCCGGATTTGGCTGAGCACCGCGCGTGCGAAGGACTCGATCTGGGATACGGCGATGGGATGGGTCAGGAATTTGCCCTTGAAGCGCACGCTCAGCCGGTCGGAATCGACCAGCAGCGCCTGTTCGCCGATCAGCGCGCCGTGCTTCGGGTGCTCGCCCAGCGCGGTCAGAAAGCTCTTGCGCCCGGCAATTTCCAGCATCTGCGGCGCGACGGGGGAACCCGCGCGCATCCACGCGACGGCGCTCTCGCCATCGCCCAGGTCGAACCCGAACAGATCGGTGATTTCTTTCGTATCGATCATTTCTTACCTCATCGGCTCCACGGCCTGCCCGCGCGCCAGCAGATGGCCGTCCTTGACCAGCGCGGGGCGGATCGTGCGGCTCTCGCCCGCGCCGGGCAGCAGGTCAAACCAGCCCGCGCTTTCCGGGCTGTACAGCATCAGCTGGAGACCCTGCGCTTCCAGCGCCGTGACCAGCGGGGACGCGGCTCGAAGCGCGAACGCCGCATCGCTGGTCAAACTGGCTTCGCACAGCATTTGGATGGATTCCAGCACCGGGTCTGTCAAAAGTGGCGCGTCCGTCTCGAGGGCTTCCTGCGCGGCCATCAGCGCGTCCACGTCCCGGAGCAGCCGTGAAAGCCTCTGCGTCATTTCCTTCGGGTCAGGCCGGGGCACGCCGCGCGCCTCCGGCAGGACGGCGGCAGGCGCTTTTGTGGACGGCAGAAAAAAGCACGCGGCCGCGGCGACGGCAGCCATAATCGCGGCGGGGAGCTCATTTCGAAGCAGCAGATAGGCGGCCAGCGCGGCGCACAACACGGCGGGGCATACCGGCGCAGAATCTTCTCGGCGCGACGGGTGCGGGGGCGCGCCAGGGAAGGGCCGGGCAGCTTCAGGCTGACTTCCGCATGCGAGACGCCCGCGATCAGCCCCGCGGCCGACTGGCAGGCCGTCAGAAGGTCGGAAGCCCGGCGGCGGAGCGAGGCATCCTCACATACGGCGGCGTAAGCTTCCCGGAGCGCGCCCAAAAAGCCCGACGCGCAGGCAGCCGCGGCGGCCGCGGTCTCGCAGGCGGCAAACTGCGCCTCCACCAGCGCGGCGCGATCCCGGAACAGTTCGTACAGCGTTTCCAAGTCCATCACCCGGGTGTATCATAGCGCAATCCCCCAAAGAATGCAAGCCAAGGGCATATCACGGACGACACCCCTCCGTTTCTTTCAACCGTTCCCGGCGACCCGCGCGCCGGGACCGCGTTTCATCCACCAGTTCGTTAACTGGGGGTTG
>JAEVZE010000295.1 GCA_023392395.1 Bacillota bacterium | reverse complement strand
GGGATACACCCGGCGGGAGCTCACGCTGCACTACGCCAGCTACGGCTTTCTGATCGCGATTCTTGGCGCGCTGACCGGCCTTGCCGGCGCAAGGTACGGAGTCGGCCCCATCTTGATGAGCTTTATCAACGCCGTGTATGCGCTGCCGGACGCAGTCCCCGTGCTGTCCCCCTGGGTCATGCTGGGCATGAGCCTGGTGCTCTCCGCCATCACCGGCGGCGCCAGTATCTTGAGCGCCCGGGCAGCCTTCCGGCAATCGCCGGCGGCGCTTCTGAGGCCCAAACCGCCCGGGAAGGGCAAGCGGGTCTTCCTGGAAAACATGCGCGGCGTCTGGAAGCATACGCCCTTCAGCGAGAAGATGATCCTGCGCAACATGCTTCGGAATCCTGTCCGGCTTTTGATGGGACTGATCGGCGCGCTGGGTTGCTCGGCGTTGATCCTGGTGGGTTTTGGCCTCCGGGATTCGGTGGACTACGTGCTGGTCAATCATTACACCCGTACCATGCACTACGACGCTCGCGTCACCCTGAAGGCCGACGCATCCGTGGATTACGCCAAGAGCGTGGCGCTGCGCGCCGGCGCCCAAAGCTTCGAGGAGGAGATGATCACCTCCGCGGAGGTGCTCGTCCAGGGCGAATGGCGCTCCAAGCAGGTTTATGTGCTTTCAAACGGCCATGAGATGGTTCGCCTCAGCGATGAGGAAGGCAATCCGGTTATCTTGGGGGACGACGGGGTCGCGTTGACGCGCAAAGCCGCCGCCGACTATGGCCTGGGGCTGGGGGACGCCATTTCCCTGCGCGCCCCGGGCGGACGGAATGTTTCGGCGACGGTTTCGCACATTCTGGATCTCCAGCTGGATCAGGGCGTCTACATGGCTCGCAGCGTATGGGAAAAGATGGGCCTTACGCCCTGGATGCCGACGGCGGCGCTACTCCGCGGAGAGCGTCTAAACCTTAATGCCGCGCTGGACATGGACGGCGTGGACAAGGTGCGCACACTGGACGAGGAGCGCATGAACAGCGGCACCATGCTGACCATCATGAACACGGTCGTACTGCTCCTCGTATTGTTCGCGGGCGCGCTGGAACTGATGGTATTTTATAACCTGGGCCAGCTCAATTTTGCCGAGCGCATCCGGGAGCTGGCGACGCTGAAGGTTCTTGGTTTCCTGCCCGGCGAGATCCGCAAGCTCGTCCTCCGGGAGAACGTGATCATCACGCTGCTCGGGCTTCCGTTGGGCCTTGCCGCGGGGCCTCTGCTCCTGCAAGTTCTGCTCGACTATGGGCTCTCCAACACGATTCAGTTCGTTCCCCACATTGGCTGGATGTGCTGGATATATACCGCGGCGCTGGCCCTGATGTTTACGCTCGTGGTCAACTGGATGCTTGGTTCCAAGTTCAAACAGGTCAACATGGTCGAAGCGCTCAAGAGCGTGGAGTGATGAAAAGGAGAATGCATCATGCGTAGATTCCCAAAACGAATTTGGACGGGGTTGGCCCTTATGCTGATCCTCAACCTGACCTGCGCCGCGGCGCTCGCAGAGGACACGGCGGCGACCACCCCCCCCGCATCCAGTGGCTTTTCCGCAAAAGGTAGCATCCTTGCCCCCACCCCGGTGACCGTCTTTGCCCCAATGGGCGGACAGGTGCAGGATTTTTCCTGGGCCTCCGGCGACGTGGTGGAGGCGGACGCGCTCGCTTTCACATTGAACCCCACGATGGTGTACGCGGCAAATGACGGCGTCGTGACGTCGCTGAACGCCAGAACCGGCGATCAGGCCTCCGCGGTACAGGCGCAATATGGCGCACTGTGTTCCATCGAGCGGCAGGACGTCTGGCGCGTAGAGGCTTCGACTTCCTCCGCCTACAACGACCCGGACAACCGGGACGTGCGCGTTGGCCAGGTGCTGCGCGTGCAGCACGGCAGCGGCGACGACAAGGTAAAGGGCGAAGGCAAGGTCATTTCCGTGGACGGCAAGGATTTCGTGCTCGAGATGCCACAAGAGGAATTCGAAGTCGAGGACAGCGTTTCGGTGTATCTGGGGGCCAGCAAGGACAACGAAAGCCGCGACAAAGTGGGCAGCGGCAAGGTAGTACGCGTGAACGCGTTGGGCGCGACGGGCGAGGGCGTCGTCGCCTCCGTGCTGGTGGCGGAAGGACAGGCGGTCGTGCGCGGTCAGCCGCTGTTCATCATGGACAGCGCGAGCGCGCGGTATGACGCGGCGCAGCAGGTGCAACCGGAGGTGCGATTTGGCCACTCCGGGACCATCCATCAGGTGCTGGTAAGCCCTGGGCAGTTTGTGCAGCAGGGGCAGGCGGTGATAACACTCTGGCCCGATGATGCGCTGGAAGCCACGCTGGAAGTGGACGAACTAGACATCTCCAAGGTGCGCGTCGGGGATGCCGTGCGCGTCCATATCGATGCGTATCAGAAGGAGTATTCGGGAACGGTCACGGAAATCTGCCCGGTCGGCCAAGTCGTGCTGGATACCACCAAGTTCTTGGTGAAGGTTTCGTTTGAAGAATTAGGCACCCTCATGATCGGGATGCATGCCACCGGATATTGGGATTGAAAT
>JAEVZE010000276.1 GCA_023392395.1 Bacillota bacterium | reverse complement strand
GGGGTCTCCGGAAATTCATGAGAATTCGCGGCTTCTAAACCCTCTTCCTTTCGCGCCAAAATCCGTAATTTTTTAACGCCCTGCCTTGGGTGCTAACCTAGGCGTCCATGCGCAACAGCGCTTGGATTGGCAATGTATATGGATATTTAAAGCTCCATCTACCGGGCATCATGATCCAATCGTAAATAGACGATACCACCCATCCACCTGCGGCACGTCCATGGCCAAAGCTATGCCCGGTTTACCGATAACCGGGTCTAGAACAGCGATTTCTACGTCATATGCTCCGGGCGCAGGCGTGCCGATGTCCGTTTCCATGGTGATGCGCGCACCTGGCAGTATGTCCACTAAGCGTATGCCCATATCGAAGATATCGCTGCCCCCTGTCTTATTCGACACCCGGATCACAGGTTTCCAATCGAAGTAGAACGGCGCGTCACCATCGTTTTCCCAGGTGAGCGACAAGAACGCACGCCCATCCGACACAGTAAGCTTTGCGCTTGAAACGCATAACCGATAGCCAATGGAGCGGTTGAGCCGATCGAGCGCCGGTTGCAGCGGCCCGCCCTGCTTCACATCGACGAAGCTGCCCGGACCGATCCAGCTGGCGTGGGACTCTGCAAGCAGCGACAATGTCCCTTCAAGGTTGTCGCCCAGAAGTTCCTCCGCTGTGAGAGCCATTGCGCGCTCTCCGCCGATCGGGGCGGTCTTCCAGGCGTCGGGCATGGCCTTGAGCGCGTCTTCCCCCGTTTCGTCGTATTCGCCGCCCCGGGCGATCCAGTTCAGCCAGGTTTCGGTCGCTTCCGGGTCTCCCGCCATGTCGTTGAAAAGGCCGAGCCCGTTGCGCTCGGCAAAGCGGAAGGGCCTTCGCATCATCAGCTTCGCATGATGGAAAGAATCCAGGTAAGCCTGGGCGTACTGGTCGCGCACCGCCTCATCCGGCATGGTTCCGGCCTTTTCGTGGACGTGCCATTCGCCCCAGTGGCCGAGGGAGCCAAGCTCCACGAAGGCGAGAAAGGGGTCGCCATCGTACCGCTCCCCGAGCGCCCGGATGGCGCGCGCGTGGGCGGCGATCAATTCCGCGTTCGCATAGTTGGGGCAGTATCCCCTGCCATACGAGACCTTGTAGGTTTTGCCGTCGCCGCCGGTCAGGTCGTACAGCCATTGAGGGATGTCCATGTGCTTTTTTTCGCCGGGAAGGTCCATCACAAAGCGCAGGATCAGCCGCTTCCCTTCGGCGCGCCAGTTGTCAAAGTGGTTGGCTTCCTCGAAGGCGTCAAAATCGTACACCCCGGGCTCGGGTTCAAAATCCGCCCAGCGCAGGTTCGCGTAGACGAGGGTAAACGGCTGTTCCCGGGGCGAAGGGTCGTCCGCCCAGGCGGCATTGCCGATGAACGGGTTGTTGAGAGCTCGATCGCTGGCCGGATAATCCACAGAGACCGTCACTGCCAAGGCCGGTGAGGCACAGAAAACCAGGATCATCAAAAGGACGGCCAGCGTTCTGCGCATGTGCACACCCCCGATCAGTCGATGTAGTCGCCGCTGTACTGCACGAGCGTTACGTCCTGAATGCCGTCCAGATTCCTCAGCGCGTCCACAAAGCCCGTGGCGCTGCGCTTGACGCGCACTTCCACCGCCATCTCCACATCGTGCTTGCGCAGCGTCTTGGACTTGACCTTGTATGGGAAGGTGCCAAGCGCCCTGCGGATCGCCTCGTCTATTCCGTCGCCGGTGTAATGCACCAGCAGGATGTACATTTCGTCCCGTGGGCCCTTGCGGCGCTTGAGGATCAATAGAAGGATCGCCATCACCACCAGCACGAAAAGCGCGATGTAGAACATGCCCGCGCCGACTGCGATGCCCGAGGCCACCGCCCAAAACAGGTACAAAAGGTCCATTGGGTCCTTGACGGCGGTGCGGTACCGTACGATGGAAAGCGCGCCGACCATGCCCAGCGACAGAACCATGTTGGACTGGATGGTCACGATGATTGCGCAGGTCAGAACCGTCATGCCCACCAGCGAAGTGGCGAAGGACCGGCTGTACACCACGCCCCCGTAGGTCTTCCGGTACAGCCAATACAGCAAAAGCCCGACGAGGAGTGACAATACAATGTACCCGGCCGCCCGGATCAGCACCTCGATGCTCACGCCCTGCAAAAAACCGCCGCTCTCCAGAAAGGATTTCTTGAAAACATCCCGGAATGTCAACGCGCTGTCCATTGGATTCCCTCCGTTCGATGATTTGACCGGTCCCTTGGCGCCGCGTCGCAGCACAAAACATATTTGGACGCCGCCGTCAGTTCGCTGGAGCGCGGCGGCAGAAGACGCCTAACCGCGCCGGGCAGGAACGTGGTGAACTTGACCTCCATGATCATTTCATCCGCAGGGAGCGCCTCGCAGGTTGGAAGCTCCGCGTCAAACAGAGAAAACGCGCCGAAGCCCGAGCGCACATGCTTGTCGAACGTGATGCGCACGTCGCCCGCCTCCATCACGAACGGCTCCCGGTCATAGTCCACGATCACACGGGGCCGCATGATGCGGGAGGTGCACTCAAAGTAGAACTCCCGGAGCAGGTTGTGCGGGCTGTCCAGAAGAAACCGGTACTCGCCGCCCAGAAGCCGCTCCGCCTCATCCCGCGTCATGGGCGCAGATTCCTTGCGGATGTATTGGCCGTACTTCGCCTTTCGCTCGAGCTGAATCCGCCGGTCTGAGCAATTGTACACCCGAAGGCGGTACTTGCGCCGGGTCAGCACGCCCAGCTCCTTTTCCTCATAGGCGCTCTGCCAGTAGTCGTCAAAATACAGGCTCCGGATGTGGTATTCCCCCCCGGGACCGGCGTTTTGGTCCCGCTCCATGACCGGCGCCAGGCGCGCGCGCAGAAGCGCCCAGTCCGGCAGGTTGATCAGGTATTTCAATTCGTGCCGGTAAACCGCCTGGCTCACGGTTCGTTCACCACCGTTCCGTCCGCCTTCACCGTGAAGCGGCGCATACCCGTATGCACGCCGGAATCGGTTTCCACCTGATCGAAGGCACCCTGCGAATGTCCGTCCTCGTTGGTGGCGATGACGCGCCAATAGTAAGTCCCCGCCGCGGGTTTTGCAAGGGAGGCCGTGGTTTCCAGCTGGCCCTCGCTCTCCCAGATCAGTGTCCCCGGTGCGAACGTCCAGTCGCTGGCGACCTGCACGCTGTACTTTATGAATTCGCCTCCGAAATCATAGGCCTCGGTCCAGTTTAGCGCCAGAGCGCTCGCGGTCGTTTCGACGTCGGCCAGGTTGAACGGCATCGGCTTTTTCAGCGATTCGATGTAGTAATCATAGGCCTTGTCCGTGTCGTAGGGCGTTTTCTCGTACACCTCTTCCAGCTTCGCGGTGGGGATGAGCATGTTGACGGCGTCGGGCATCCGGGTGGTGTACTGGTCGACGACCTTGCGGTAGCGCGCGATCATCGAAGCGATGCGCTCCGGCGTGATCGTCTTGTGGAGCGCTTCCACCTTTCGGGTCAGCGCGTCGCGGTATGTGTCCACCTTCAGCATCCGGTTGAACAGCACAACGCCCCAGTAGTCCGAAATGCCGCGCGTCCATTCACCCTCGGTCCAGGCGTTGTTCAGAAGCGCATCTTCGGAGTAGGAGAGCGAGCCGTCGCCGTCCCAGCAAAGGTAGTACCATTTATCGCTGTTGACGGGGCTATAGAGCAGGTAATTCTGCGCGTTCGAGTCCGGGTTGGCCATGAGGATGTTGAACGCGAGGTAACTGGTCAGGTTGTCGAGGCTAAAATACCGGTCGACGACCTCCTCGATTGGAATGGTGTAGTCGTTCACCGCGTCCAGCATGGCCAGCAGCTTCGTGTGGTCGTTGCCCGTCTTGGGCTCAAGCACCTGGCTGAAGGTTTTTACGTCGTACTCTGGGTCGTCCGCCGGGCGCAGCTGATCGGGGTAGCGGTACATTTCGCTGATGTTCGCCTTGTACAGATCGCCGTCCCTGCTCAGGGAGTGGTTCCTCAGATACCGCCCGTTGGGCAGTTCCACCTGGGTGAACAGCCCGTAATCCTCAAACCCGTCCGGCGCGTCAAGGGCGGTTTCGTCCTTGATGTACACGTGGACGAACTGGGTCCTGAGGCTGGCCATTCCGGGGACATCCTGCAGCAGCTCGAAAAACAGCATGTTCCGGAGGCGCGTAGGGTCGCCCGGATGCTTGTTGAGCGCGATGTCCCGCTGTCCGCGCCACAGCCCGGCGCTGTCCAAAAGGCTGATGCGATAGGACTTCTGGGGGTAATCCGTGCTGGTGCGCCCGCGCACATTGATGGTCGCGTTCGCGCCGATCGCCCCAAATCCGACCTCGCCCGGCAGCGGGCCGTTTTCGTCTCCCACCTGGAAAACGGCGTCGGCCTTGATTTTCTCCACGTTCGTCATGCCCTGAAGGTTTTTGTAGGCGTTGATTTCGTCAAACGTGTGATTGGTTCCGTCGGCTTCGTTCCCCTTGCGCACGGTGATGTAAAAACACACCACATCGGTCGAATCGTAGGCCGAATAGAGGGAAGCGTCGTCCTTCAAAGAGAGATCGCCGACGTCCTCCGCCGCGATTTTGGCCACAACCTGGGCCGTAGACGCCGGGGCGGCCTCTTTGACCGCCGGTTCATTGCCGCAGCCCACCATGAGCAGGAGGCCGATCAGGATGGGCAGCGCGGCCCAATGGTTCCATTTCACGTTTGTATCCCCCTGCCAGCTTTGATTTTTCTCGTCCGCCCCGCCGTCCGGGCGTCCAGCCAGGCGGCCGCACGGGTCCACCGCCCGGTTTCCTGCGGCGCCAGCACAGGCTGACCGCAGAACACATGGTAGTCGATGCGCTTGACGTACCTCAGCAGCCTTGGCAGCGCCGTCAGGTACATGAGGATTCCCCCCGCCACCAGGCCGATGTCATAAAATAGCGGCGACCCGTTTGCGGTCCATGCGGTGACCGCCGCGTTGACCGCGAAAAACACCGCCGTGGACAAAAGCGCGCCGGTCTGGTCGTTGAAGTACAAAAGCAATAGCGCCAAGCAGTTTCCGATGGCAAACGCGCTGTAGCCGATGCTCATGACCTGGAACATGGCGATCATGTCGGTGGTGAAACCGATGGTCTTCAGGAAATAACGCATGACGATGACGTAGGCGACCATGAAGAAGACCTGAACCTGGGCGAGTTTGAAGACCTCCTGCTTGAGTACGGTGGTCATGCTCTCCCGCGCCCCGGTGATTTCCGACAGAGTGCCGCCGCCGACGATGGCGCTAAAATATTGCTTGTACTTCAGGTAAAAGTTGACCTCCACCGAAACGACGAAGTTGACGTTGGCCGGCAGCGTCACCAGAAAGGCGTAAAACGCCGCCGCGTCGTGGGTGGACGCTTGCCGAAACGGCCCGGACACCGATTCCCCCAGCGGGCTGAACCACATCAGAAGCAGGTGCGCGAAAGCGCCCGCCATGCCGAAAAAGCCGATCGCCATCAGCTTCGGAGTGTGGCCGAACCATTCGACAAACGCGAACGGGCTTCCCGAACCGGAGGGAAAGTAGCGAAGCAGTACGCCTGTAAAGCCGGTCAGCATGATTCCGTAGCCCGCCGCCAGCGCGATGAGTAGCGTGGTCTGCGCGTTGAGCCCGGTGAAGATCAGCGCTGCGCCCAGGATCAGCGCCACGGCGACCCCCGCGGCAAACACCTCCAGAATTCGCCGGTAGTCCTTTGCCGCGGTGATGTACGCCATCTGCAGCCAGATTGGGATCAGCTCCATGAAGAGAACCCAGTCAAGCACCCGGTCGATCGCGGGGATTTCCGGCGCGCCCATCAGCAGAAGCGCGTATGCCAGCCCGCCCGGCACCATCAGAAGGAGCGACGCGCCCAGCAGCGAGGGCATCACCCGATGCGGCATTTCCCGGTACAGCATGTCCGCCACGTAGCGAGAGAGTAGTGTCTGCAGAATCGAGGTGAGCAGCATGGAGAACAGCATGGCGTAGATGATCATTGAAACCAGCGTCTCACGCTGGTGCTCAGGTGCGCCCGACAGCTTTGCCAGCTGCTGAATTCCGATCAAAAGCCCGATCGCCAGCAGCATCGTGCCGGAGCAGACGATGCTTGCGTAGGCGTAGGCGCGCAGTTTCCGGATCGCGCCACGGCCCACGAACAGCTTTTTCAGTTCAAATCCGATGCCCGCCATGCGCGTCTCCTTCCGGCGTATGCGCCAGCGCTTCCTGAAAAACGCCTTCGTACCGCTCCAGCATCGTTTCGTGGCGGTACTGCGCGTACACGCGCTTTCGACCCGCGTCGCCCATGCGCCTGCGTGCTTCCGGATCCTCGCAAAGCGTCAGCATCGCCTCGGCCAGCGCGCTCTGGTGCATAACCGGAACGCACAGCCCCGCCGGGCCGAAATCGTCACCCGCGCCCATGATCAGCTCCCGGCAGCTGCCCACATCGGTCGTCACCGCGGGCCGGCCGGCCGCCATGGCTTCCAGCACGGCCAACGGCTGGCCCTCGGAAATGCTGGTCAGGAGGGTGAAGTCGATCTTTTTCAGATAGGCCTGCACGTCAACCCGGCCGGTGAAGAGCACGTTGTCCAGCCCCAGGTCTTCCCTCAGCCGCTCGCATTCGTCAAAGTATTCCTCGTCCTCGTCCGTAGGGCCCATGATGTGCAGCCGGACGTCCCGACGCTCCGAGGCCACCATCGAAAAGGCGTAGAGCATGGTCTTGATGTCCTTGATGGGCACCAGGCGGACCACCGCGCCGATGTCCACAAAGCCGTCCGGCTCCTTGGGCGGAACGGCGCTGAAGCGGCCGTATTGGACGCCGTTGGGGATCACCTGGCACTTGGACGGCGGGCAGCCGATCTCCTGCTGGATCAGGCTGGCCCGGTAGAACAGCGATGTCGCCTTTGCGGCGTAGCGATAGGCACACCGGGTGAACATGTAGAACATGCTGATCCACAGGTCTTTGAAGTGCGGCGGCACCCAGCTGGTGCGCAGAATTTCCTCCTCGCGCTCCCGAGTGTAGATGCCGTGCTCGGTCAGCACGAAGGGCCTGCCCGTCCGGACCGAGGCCATTGCCCCGAGCACCCCCGCGTAACCGGCGGAAACCGAATAGTAGAGGTCCGCCTCGGGCGGCTCTTCCCCCATCAGGTACAGAAGCGGCAGGAACATGGACCGGATCGTCCAGAAATAGTCGGTGAAGCCGACGTAGGGGAAGTCTCTGGAACAGATCTCCTCCAGCAGCATCAGAAACTCGTAATCCAGCAGGAATTCCACGTTCCGGCGGCGATCGTCGCCGAAAAAGCGGAAGATTTCGGGCCAGTCGGGTGACGCGCAGCTGAGCATGCGGCGAATCGCTTCCTTCTGCGCCGGCGTGAGTTTTCGGGCTCTCCGGCCGCGGCGCAGTCGCTCCCCGAGCACCGAATCGAGGAAGACTTCCCGAACCGCCGCGACGTTTGCGGGCAGCTCATAGGCGTAGCGGCCCCGCTGCTTTTCCTGCGCACCGATGGCCCAGATCGTGAATGTGTGTCCGGGCATCGCCTTCATCAGCCCCTGAAGCCATGACGACACGCCGCCCGCCACAAAAGGGTAGCTTCCCTCGCAAATCACGCAGATCCTCATTCGTTACGCCCCCCAGGAAATGCGAAGCTGCGCCCTGTCCGCGCGGATCCAATAGAAGCCGGGGCCGATTTGAAAGAACGCGCCGCCATCCACCGAATTTACCGTGTGATCGGTCCTCATCGCCAGCCACGCCTCGTCGTAAAACTGCGAAAGGCTGACCGCAAGCCCATCCTCCGCCGGGGAGGAGGTCACCCGCAGCCGATCGTAGCGCTGCACCGCCGCCGCGCCCTCGGAGGCGGTGGACCAGCGCAGGGCCGGATAGGCTTGGGCGATTTCTTTCACCAGCCCGGAGAAGCCCGAGTACATCTCGGTCCAACCCTGGTCCGCGCCGCGGCTTGTGTCCAGCACGTCGTCCGGATGAATGAAGTGGGAGAACACGCCATGGAGCATAAGCTCCTGCGCCAGCATAAAGCTGTTGTACCGGTTGGGCAGGAAGCCCGCGGTGACGCGGGGCACCGAAACCGAGCCGTCCGCCTC
>JAEVZE010000230.1 GCA_023392395.1 Bacillota bacterium | reverse complement strand
TGACCCCCATCGGCAACCTGCCCAAGAAGGAAGATCTGGACGTCGCCGGCCTTGACATGAAGGATGGCGCTCTGGACGAGCTGCTCAAGGTGGACAAGGAAGGCTGGGAGGCCGAGCTCGTCTCCATCAAGGAATACTACGCCACGTTCGGCGGCCAGCTGCCCAAGGAAATGTACGCGCAGCTGGATGCGCTGGAAAAGCGCATCGAGGGCTAAGCGCCTTCGGATAACCCTGACCATACGGCCCCACACGCCGGAAATCCGCGTTGCGAATTTCCGGCGCTTTTCTGTGCGGCGGCACGCCGCCCGCAGGAAGCGCCAAGGATCGAATTTCGCGGTGACACCATGAAAAAAGCCATTCCTTCGCCATGTTTGGTTAATTCTCATGCGCTATTGACAGCAGATACCAGGCACATTATGATTATGTTATAAAAAAGTTGTATAAATACCCGGGAGAGGCATCAAATGATGGTTTCGTCCGTTTCGATTCTGTGCATGGCAGTGTCTGCGCTGCTTTCCATCGGCGTGCCGGTCGCGCTTTTGATCGTCTTTCGCAAAAAATTCGGCGCAAAACTCATGCCCGCGCTGGCCGGCGCGGCGGCGTTTGTAGTGTTCGCGCTGGTGCTGGAGCGGCTGATTCACCTGCTGGTGCTGCGGCCGACCGCCAACGGCTCCACCTGGATGTCGGGCTACCAGTACGTGTTCTACAGCTTGATCACGACTTGCGTCTTTGAGGAGACCGCGAGGTTTCTGTCCTTCAAGCTATTGAGGAAGCGGTACGCTGGCATCCTAACGGCGCTCTCCTACGGCGTAGGGCACGGCGGCATCAAGTTGATCTTGCTGGGCGGGGCCTCGACGATCGCTTCCATCGTCATGAGCGTCGCCGCCAACGCCGGACAGTTTGAGGGAAAGTACGATTTGCTGACGTTCATGGAGCTTCAGACGACGGCCTCTACCCCTTCCGCCATGTTCCTCGTGACGGGCGTCGAGCGCATGTTCACGCTAGCGGTCCACCTCGCGCTATCGGTGATCGTGTTCTACTCGGTGTACCGGCCGCGCAAGGTTTGGTTGTTCCCGCTGGCAATCGTGCTGCATGCAGTCGTCGATTTTGCGCCAGCCTTGATGCAGAGCGGCGCGATCTCGAACATCTTGGTGGCCGAAGGGCTTGTGCTGCTCTGTGCGGCGCTGCTGGTGGCCCTCGCGGTCTACACGCACCGGCGGTTGAAGCCGGTCGAGAGCGCGTCCATTCCGGCGCAGGGCGATGGGGGGACCCATGAGGAAGTTTGAGCGCATCGCGATTCCGCTGGGTATGGTCGGAATCCTGTTCTACCTGGCTCACACGCTCCTTGGCCGGATTTTGTGGGTCGAGTACAACCCGGTGACGATGGACATCAGTTCGCTCACTGCCGAGGGCGCGCCCAACGCGGGGCTTCTCAGGGTGCTGACTACGATCTATGGGCTCTGCATGATCGCCTTCGCCGGTGGCATGATCTCGGTGGCCTTCCGTAGGCACGGCGCGCTGGTACGCGCGGGCTGCATCACGCTGCTGGTCATGGAAGTGGTGTCCATGTTCGGCTACATGCTGTTTCCGCTGTCCGGCGACAAGACGGTGATGACGTTCGGGAACCTGATGCACATCATCGTCACCATCGTCGTTGTGCTGACCACCATCGCCTGCGGTTTTCTGCTGGCGGCGGGCTACCTGAAGCGCGAGGAAATGCGCGGGCTTGGCAGGTTCACGCTGATCATGGCGATTCTGATCACGCTGACCGGCATGACGACGCCCATCGGTATGGCCACCGGGCTCAACCTGCTGGGCGTGACCGAGCGGATGTCCATCTACTCGCTTCAGGCGATGCTATTTGTCCTCTCAGCCTGTTACACCTTCTCCGCCGCTCGGCGGCAAGAAGCAGCCTAGCGGCCAACGCGCGGCCTGCGCCGCACGGGGCGCTTCCTTAAACAGCCTGGGGGCTCGACCCCACTCAGACTGTCAAAAAATTACCAAGGATTCCCTTGCGTCAAAAAAACTGCGAGAGTTTTGACACCCTGGGCGGGCGGAGGCTGCGCAGCCTTCGCCCGCCCTGCTTTTTTTGAAGTGGTGTGTTTGCTTTTTCTGCCTTCGTATGGTACCATTTTCCCCAAAGGAGGTGGCGTCATGGACAGTTCCGGGCGCGTCTCAACCGGCGTTCAGGCGGTAGACCAGGTGATCGATTCCCTGCGGCTTGGCGACAACGTGGTCTGGCAGGTGGACTCGATGGATGACTACCGCGCCTTCGTGACGCCCTTCGTGGACAGAGCGCTGGCGGAGGGCCGCTGCGTGGTCTACATCCACTTCGGCGACCGCGCGCCGCTGTGCGATCAGCAGGGCATCGCCATCTTCCCGCTGGAGGCGGGCTGCGGGTTTGAGTGCTTTGCTTCGGCGGTCAACGCGATCATCACCAGCGAGGGACGCGGCGCGTTCTATGTATTTGACTGCCTGACGGACCTGCTGAACGAGTGGTGCTCCGACCTGATGATCGGCAACTTCTTCGGCATTACCTGCCCCTACCTGTTCATGCTGGACACGGTGGCTTACTTTGCGCTGTTACGGGGGCGCCACTCCTTTGAGGCGATCGCGCGTATCCGGGAAACCACGCAGCTTTTGATCGACCTGTACAACATCGAGGGCGAAATCTACCTGCACCCGCTGAAGGTGTGGGAGCGGTATTCGCCGACCATGTTCCTGCCGCACCGGCCCAATGCGGACGTCTACCAGCCGGTCACCGCCAGCGGCGAGGCGGCGAAGCTTTTCTCCCGGAGGCTGGAGCGGGAAGCGGGCTCGGTGGATTACTGGGACAGGCTGTTTTTGAAGGCCCACGAGATGGAGGCGCTGCCCGAGGGCGACCCGGAGGCGGAGGCGCTCAAAAAGCGGATCATCCAGATCCAGATTGCGCGGGAGCCGCGCATCGCCGCGCTGGCCGCGCGCTACCTGTCGCTGTCTGATCTATTGGGGTTTAAGGCGCGCGAGATCGGCACGGGTTTGATCGGCGGGAAGTCGGCGGGCATGCTGCTGGCGCGGGCGATCCTGTCCGAAAACGGATTTGATCCGGTGTTGGAAACCCATGATTCCTACTATCTGGGCGCGGACGTGTTCTATACATACCTGGTACACAACGACTGCTGGCGGCTGCGCATGGAGCAGAATACGCCCGAGGGGTATTTCGCACTGGCGGGAGAGCTGGGCCAGAGGCTCCTGAATGGCAACTTTCCGCACCCTGTCCGGCAGCAGTTTTTGCGCATGCTGGACTACTTCGGCCAATCGCCGATCATCGTGCGCTCGTCCAGCCTCCTGGAGGACAACTTTGGCAACGCCTTCGCTGGAAAGTACGAGAGCATCTTTTTGACCAACCAGGGCCCGCCGGAGCAGCGTTCCGCCGAGTTCGAGCAGGCGGTCAAGCGAGTGTACGCCAGCATGATGAGCCCGGACGCGCTGGAATACCGCATGCAGCGGGGGCTTCTGGGCCGGGACGAGCAGATGTCGCTGCTGGTGCAGCGCGTGTCGGGCGACCGGCGGGACAAATGGTTTTTTCCGCTGCTGGCGGGCGTGGGCAATTCCTACAACCTCTACGTATGGGATGGCTCCATCGACCCGGAGGCCGGCATGATCCGGCTGGTGTTCGGGCTGGGAACCCGTGCGGTGGACCGGGTCAGCGGGGACTATCCGCGCGTCGTGAGCCTGAACAGGCCGCTTCTGTGCCCTTGCCCGCCCGGCGAGCGGGCGGAGTATTCCCAGCGCCACGTGGACGCGCTCAGCCTGACGCGCGGAAGGCTAGAAAAGGTGTACCTGCCTGAGCTGCTTAGGGAGTTGCCCGAACTGGACATGCGACTGTTTGGCGAGGACGACCGGGAGGCGCAAAGGCGCGCGCGGGAATTGGGGCTTCCGCCCGAGCGGTACTTTACGCTGACGTTCGAGAAACTGCTCAAGGAGACGGACTTTGCGGATAGGATGCGGCGCATCCTGAACTGCCTGGCGACGGCCTACGAGTACCCGGTAGATGTGGAATTTTCCGCCAACATCGATTCCGCCGGGGAACTGTACGTGAACGTGCTGCAGTGCCGCCCGCAGCAGACGCGCGGCGTGGGCGCGCAGGTTGTGGTTCCCGAAGCGCGGGAGGACGACACGGTGCTCCGGCAAGAAGGCGGTTTCATGGGCGGCAACGTGCGCATGCCGCTGGACGCGGCGGTGCTGGTGGACGCGGCGGCCTACGACCGCCTGGGCGAGCAGGATAAGTACGCCGTCGCCCGGGAGGTGGGGCGGCTGAACGCGCTGGCCGCGCGGGAAAAACTGCGCTGCCTCCTAATCGGGCCGGGGCGGTGGGGGACCACCACGCCGTCGCTCGGGGTTCCGGTGCGGTTTACGGAGATCGCGGCCATGGCGGCGCTGATGGAGGTGGCGGCGGAGGGCTTTTCGCCAGAGCTGTCTTACGGCAGCCACTTCTTTCAGGACATCGTGGAGTCGGACATCTTTTACGCCGGGGTGTTCCCAGGGGCGGGCGGCGCGCTGTTTCAGCCGGAGCTGATCGCGCGTGGCCAGCTCATCCCGGTGTCCGAAGCGCTCTCAGGCGTCGTCCGGGCGTTTCGCGTGCCGCTTTGGCTGTACGCCGACGTGGTGTCTCAGAAAGTACTGTGCGTCGCGAGAGAATAGAATGAACAGGCTGACCACCTTCCATGGAATGTGCAATCAATTTCAAGAGAGTATAGAGAGGGCCGCAGCCCTCTCTATTTTGATCAAATCCGGCGACATGTGCGGCGGATTTGGCTTTCCCCTAAAGGCCGAGCTTGCCCAGCCGACGGGGAAAGCATACCCGACCCAGTTTCCACACGAAAACGCCCGAAGGCGTTTTAGGAAACCGCTCCGTAAACGAAGCGGCGGAAAGCTGCGATTCAGCTTTCCGCCGCTCGCGAATGAAAGCCGCATCGCGGATTTCATTCGCCATCATTAGATGAACAGCGACATGTCGGATTCTTCGGCGTTGGCCAGCATCGCCGCCGCGCCGGAGTACTTGATGCCGTCCAGCAGTTCTTCCGCCTTGATGCCCATCACGTCCATACTCATTGAACAGGCAACCAGTTCCACACCGTTTTTGCGCGCGGTGGCGATCAGTTCCTCGAGGCTGGCGATGTGTTTCTTCTTCATGACCCCGCGGATCATCATCGGCCCCATGCCCAGCATGTTCATCTTGGAAAGCCCCAACTTCTTCGAGCCGCGCGGCATCATCATGC